>CANKGM010000298.1 GCA_947481355.1 Chitinophagaceae bacterium | reverse complement strand
ATTAAGGTAATCTTCCATCCCCTTCAATAGTCCGTAAAAGGCAATTTCTGCAGTGTTAGGAATAAATGAGAAGATAGAATTTTTCAGGTTGTTATCGATCGACTTAAGCACTGAGTCGCTTAATTTATAGCCTAACGAAATTCGTTCACGGTATATTTTTTCATCACTTCCTCTAGAAAAATAAATACGCTCAAAACTACAGGCTTTTCTTTCCTTAGGTTCTAATATCTGCTCAATTGAATATGTACCATCATTTTTTACAATAATAGCATTACCGGGCATCAGTTCTTTCACTTCATTTTCTCCTACATTAAATGTAGTACGAATGGCAGAACGTTCCGATGCGGCTACAATAACTTCATCGCTTATATAATAATAAGAAGGTCTTATGCCATGTGGATCACGAATAATAAAGGAATCGCCATTACCAAGTAATCCAGACACATGATAGCCACCATCAAAATGCTTAAATGATTTTTTCAATACTGAAGACAGTGACATACTGCCTGGATTGGCTTCATCTTCCTTTACAATAAAGTGATGCACTACTTCCATCATGGCAGCAAGATCACTTTGCTTTTCAAATGCACCAGGCTCAATATTGACTATTGAAAATAATTCGTCAGTATTAACTAGATTGAAATTACCTGCCAATGCAAGATTCCTGACCGGTAGAATATCACGCTTTATAAAAGGATGGCAGAATTCTACATTATTCTTACCCTGAGTTCCATAACGAAGATGCCCAAGCAAAAGCTCCCCCATAAAATTAAGATGGCCTTTCATCAACCCAGGATGCTTTCTGATTTCAGGCTGGCTTTTTTCAAGCTCGTTGATTTCTTTACCCACTTGAGCAAATACATCAGCAATTGCTTGTGTTGCAATACTCCTTAAACGATGCATAAACGGATAACCGGGCTCAGCATTTAGCTTTACTGCAGCTATTCCTGCACCATCCTGTCCACGATTGTGCTGCTTCTCCATAAGCAGATACAATTTGTTCAGGCCATACAAGGCTGTTCCTTTTTTCTGTTGATAATAGGAAAATGGCTTTAGAAGCCGGATATATGCGAGTCCGCACTCGTGTTTTATAGCATCACTCATAAAGGGCTGTGAGAGGTGCTAAATTACACCGATTTTACAATAAAGGGAAAAATAATACTGAAGAAGTAATTATTTAGTAATGAAATTGGGGAATTGCTTCTTTACATCTTCACATTCCTGAAATTCTCTATCTACCATGATGTAATAAGTAGGCAATTTCGATAAAAACCATTTTTCAATAGCCCTATCTTTTTTCTCTGCAATGGCACGTTGAGAAATTCGATCATAATCGTCTCTCAAATTCTCCCGATGGGGTGCCGTTTTATTTTGTAGATATACAATTCTTACAGCTTGTTTTTCTTGTTCATCTTTATACTCCAATGGCTGAGAATACTCACCCACTTTAAGTTTAGAAAGATCTGCCACAAGACTCTTGTCTAGCTCATCAATGGTAACAAAGTTACCACCTTGCCCATTCAGTATACCGCCAGTAAACTTGCTATTTTGATCATCGCTGTATTTATCTACAGCTTCGCCAAAGGTGATTGTTGAGGCAATCAATTTAGAACGAACTGAATCCAATTTCTGTTTAGTCTCTTGTATGTCTTCTTCCAATACCTGTGGAATTCTTAAAATATGCCTCACAACAGCATCATCTCCGTTACGACTTACCATTTGGATGATATGATATCCAAACTTGGATTTAATGACAGGAGAAATCTGTCCCTCTTTTAACCTGAATGCTGCGTTTTTGAAATCAGGATCAGTTTGCTTATCTGTTTTGCTCAATTCAAAACGTCCACCAAGCTGCTTACTTCCGGGATCTTCAGAATACAACCTAGCCATAGTTTCAAAGGTCTTGTTACCAGCTTCAACTTGTTTTTTGTAATCCAATAGTTCATCTTGAACAAACTTCTCCAATTCTCTACCCGCCTTAGGATGAACTACAATTTGTCCAATTACTAGTTCAGTTTCATAGAAGGGCAAAGAGTCCTTGGGTATTTTATCAAAATAGTCTTTTACTTCATTCGGTGTAATCTTGATGAACTCAACAATTTTATCACGCATCGATTTTGCAAGGCGCCCTTCTTTGATAGACTTACGGAAGTCCTCTTTTACTTGATATACTGTTCTACCTGCAATTTGTTCAAAGGCTTCTTTCCCACCATACTGCATTACGAAATAACGCACACGCTGATCAAGTTCCGCTTCAACTTCTTCGTCACCCACAGGCAATGAATCTTTTTCAGCTTGGAGTACCAAAGCCTTGTCTTGCATCATTTTATCTAACAATAGACATTCTACGTTTGCAGGCACTTCATTGCCTTGACGTTTCATATCGTCTATGTAGTTAGAAATATCACTGCGCAATACGATCTTATCGCCTACAATTGCAACAATTTTATCGGCCAAGACCCTTGCTGACTGTGATTTTCCCACAACAGAAAAGGCTAAAAAAAAGAGAATGGCAAAAAATTGTCTCATGCTTATTATCACTTTTAATGATGCACGTGCATCCATGTTCAAATTTGACTGAAATCGCTGTGTTACGCGTAAAAACAACCTTAAAGTTTTCTTAATTTAAACTTAGAGGGTTCTTTTAACTTCTGTTTCTTCAAATGCTTCGATTACGTCACCAACTCTAATGTCATTATAGTTTTTAATTGTCAATCCACATTCCATACCCGCAGTAACTTCCTTAGCATCATCTTTATAACGCTTTAAGCTACCCAACTCTGCACTCTGCCCTTCTCCTTTTGGATACTCCACAATACCATCTCTAATGATTCTGATTTTATTATTGCGCATGATTTTCCCATCAAGCACTTGACATCCTGCTACAGTAGCCTTATCGAATTTATACACCTCGCGGATTTCAACATTGGCAACAATCTTTTCTTCAATCTTAGGCTCAAGCATACCTTCCATCGCACTCTTGATCTCCTCAATGACATTATAGAT
>CANKGM010000297.1 GCA_947481355.1 Chitinophagaceae bacterium | reverse complement strand
GGGAGAGTCACCGGGTCAAATAAATATGGGGAATTAGCTCAGTTGGTAGAGTATCCCGAAGGAAATTCGGGAGAGTCACCGGGTGAAATAAATATGGGGAATTAGCTCAGTTGGTAGAGTATTTGCATGGCATGCAAAGGGTCACCGGTTCGAATCCGGTATTCTCCACAGCTTTAAGAGGTTCACAGCAATGTGGGCCTTTTTTATTCTTTTTACGTTAAGGCATAAGATAATTGAGGAATAACACAATTTACCGAAGCCCCCTTCTACATTTCGCTTTGCCATTTGCTGCTTCGAATGGAGTAATACTCATTGCGCAACTACTGACCAATATCATACATACTATAAACATTGCAACTAATGAAATGGGTAAACCAAATTTACTTTTTCGAATCATGACAGCAAATAATAAAAGAGTGGTAATTAATATTCTTAATGATTTACAAAGGATAATGTGCCTAAAGTCAGTCTTTCTTAGAACAAGGGCTTATCAAATTATTTAGGATAGAATATTAGAAGTGTCAAGATAAGACTTCACCTGATTATTTAAATAAAATACCTAAAATATATTTTATTCTAATACATAAGTAATTGAAATAAAAATAAACTAGATCGCAAAAGTCTCTATGCCAGATGGATTTTAAAATGATTTTAATCAAATTTTAATTCAAGAAAAAAAGGTAGATTCATGAATTATTGAGATTTGAATGCCCATGTTAACCCCCGGTTCATATATAAAGAGCACGTCCTCACTAGATGGCAGCTATTTTGAAAATAGCATCATTCTAATTGTCGAAAACAATAATGATGGCGCAGTGGGTTTTGTTGTAAATAGACCCTTTGTAAGATCTTTGAATGAACTTGTCGAATTTAAAAAAAGTAAACCCTTTCCACTATTAGAAGGAGGACCTGTAGACCAAGAACATATTTATATAGTGCACAATAGGCCTGATTTAATTAAAGGAACTCAACCAATATCCAGTGGAATGTATTATGGTGGAGATATAAAACAAGTGATTGTAGCCATTAATGTACATGGAGCTACCCAAAAAGAAATCCAATTATTTATTGGCTATTGCGGTTGGGATCCAGGAGAATTAGAAGATGAAGTAGCAGATGGGAGTTGGTTACAAATTCCAAATTCGGCATAATCATCGAATCAAAATGGAAGATTTTCCCTTCATAGAGATCAGCATATGAAATTTTGAAAAATCACAGATATTAGTGCCTAGCTGAATGTGGCACATACTGTTCGTGCTTTCTCATTTCAACGGGATCTGGCTTGTAAATTGCCCCAGTGGCAAAATCAATAATTACACCTGCCCCACCCCATAAGATTAGATCCCAAATAAATGCTCCTACTTTAATCTGACGCATTGGCTCACCTGGTCTTGGTTTAGTTCGCTGATACGTTGTAACACGACCATCACGTATCGTTGCGCAAGAAATCATATAAACGACCATAATTACCAACAAGAAAAATTGTGAAGCTTTTTTCATGCTGTGAATTTATGAAAAAAATCTATTCATCGGCACTTTAGCCTCTTGTTGAGAATAAACTAGATATCGAAGAATGTTGAAATCAAAAATAAAACTAAAATGTCATTCCTCGCTTCGCCCGGAATGACATCGAAATAGCTCTGTAATTAATACGTTCGTTTCCATTTATTCTATTATACAATACAATTCCATAACATGGAAAAATCATAAGATATTTAATTCTTAATAGTAAAGGAATTTGTATAGTATGTTTACTGTTCATTTAAATTTTCTTCCTTAAATTTAAGTAGTCAAACTTCAAATTAATTTGAACTTCCACCTCGCCCAACAACTTTCTCTTTTGGCTTTTCTGAGGTCGGCATGTTCGCATGTTCCATAAGTAATTATCGACTTGAATTTGCTATTTTTTTTAATTCACTTCATAATTCATAGAGCATGAAAAATATACTCGTTTTCGGAATGGGCAAAGTGGGCTTATTAGTAGGCACACTGCTCAATAATCGATTTAATGTAACCGGATTTGATAAAAACAACGCCATCACAGACGCTGGATTTCCAATCATCACAGGAGATATAAAAGACATCAACCTCCTATCAGAACATATACCTCAATATGATGCAGTGGTTTCTTGTATGCCGTATAACCTAAACCTGCCCATCGCTCAAATAGCCCATCAACATGGCGTACATTATTTCGATTTAACTGAAGATGTGCCTACTACAAAAGCTATTCTAGAAATGTCTAAAACAGCCAAGGCTGTGATGGCGCCACAATGCGGACTAGCACCGGGTTTAATAGGCATCATCGGATCAGACCTCATCAAACATTTCACAAAGGTGCGCGACATCGAACTACGTGTCGGCGCACTTCCTCGATATCCAAACGGACTCTTAGGCTACTCATTTACCTGGTCTCCCGCAGGCGTAATCAATGAATACATCAACGACGCTGAAGTCATTCATAATGGCGTTAGAAAAATTGTTCCCTCCCTAGAAGGAATAGAATACATCAACATTGAGGGAAGGGACTATGAAGCATTCATCACATCAGGCGGATTGGGAACCATGTGTGAAACCTATGAAGGCAAAGTTGATACACTCAACTACAAAACCATTCGCTACCCAGGTCACGCCAAACTGATGAATTTCCTTTTATATGAACTTATCTTAAAAGAAAAAAGAGAACTCATCGAAGAAATTCTCACCGAAGCAAAACCTCCTACCGAAGAAGACGTTGTATTGGTTTATGCTGTAGTCGAAGGTTGGAAAAACGATGCACTGAATAGAGAAGAATATTACAAGTCATTCAACCCAATTGAAATCCAAGGGAAAAATTGGAGAGCCATATCATGGACTACTGCTGCTTCTATAGCCGCTGTGGTGGAAATGGTAGCCGACAAATCTCTTCCTCAAAAAGGTTTCATTAAACAAGAAGACATACACTTTGAATCATTCTTAAAGACAGAAAATGGCAAAAGATTTTTGTAGCAATTAAATCAAACAAATT
>CANKGM010000296.1 GCA_947481355.1 Chitinophagaceae bacterium | reverse complement strand
TAATTGCCTGCGCTAAGTCTGCAATTAAATCATCTGCATCTTCAATGCCAACACTGAGTCGAATTAGGGTGTCGCTCAGCCCATTTTTTATTCTTTCTTCTCTTGGAATAGACGCATGGGTCATGCTTGCAGGATGATTGATGAGTGATTCTACGC
Source organism: Chitinophagaceae bacterium (assembly GCA_947481355.1). GTDB lineage: Bacteria > Bacteroidota > Bacteroidia > Chitinophagales > Chitinophagaceae > Pollutibacter. The sequence continues at coordinate 2,855 of CANKGM010000296.1, read as the reverse complement.
CACCAAGACTTTCCGCTAGTGCAAAGAGCCTTGTTCCAGAAAGCAATGCCCTCGCTGATTCCATCGATTCATCATGCAATTCAAAACTAATCATGCCTCCAAAATCTTTCATCTGTGATTTTGCAATTTCATGTCCAGGGTGATCTGTAAATCCAGGCCAATAGACTTTTTTAACGGCAGGGTTTGTTTTTAAGTATTGTGCGATGGCAGCACCATTTTGCGAATGTCTCTCCATCCGGATACCTAAGGTTTTAATGCCTCTTAACACTAGAAAACAATCCATTGGTCCAGGAACTGCGCCACAGCTTTTTTGAATAAAATAAAGTTCATCGCGAAGTAATTGATCGTTCATGATCAATGCACCTTGAATTACATCGCTATGTCCGCCAAGGTATTTAGTTGCAGAGTGCATAACGATGTCCGCACCAAGTGGAAGTGGGTTTTGTAATGCGGGTGATGCGAATGTATTATCAACACATAATATCAGATTATGTTTTTTAGAAATCGTTGATACCGCTCTGATATCGACGATATTCATGAGTGGATTGGTAGGGGTTTCCGCCCAAATTAATTTTGTATGGCTGTTGATAGAGTCTTCAATATGTTTGACGTTTCCCATGTCAACATAGTGAAAAACGATACCAAATTTTTCATAAATTTTACTGAATAACCTATACGTTCCTCCGTACATATCATTGGCTGCAATCACTTCATCTCCCGGCTTGAGCAGCTTCATGACTGCATCTGTAGCCGCAACTCCACTACCAAATGCCAAGCCAAATTTGCCTTCTTCTATCTCTGCTAATGCTTCTTCTAAGGCTTTTCTTGTAGGGTTTTGAGATCGAGCGTATTCAAACCCCTTATTGACTCCAGGAGCTTCTTGCACATAGGTAGATGTCTGGTAAATAGGGGTCATGATTGCACCCGTGCTTGGATCAGGATGAGAGCCAGCATGAATGAATTTAGTTGCAGGTTTCATATTAACATGGTTGAGGTGTAAAGTTAAGTTTAAACGCTAAACTTTAGCGACTAAACTATTCACCTTAGCTTAACTTTGTCTTTATGTTTTATTCAAGTAAGATACCTGAGGTATATGAAGCAATTGGCTATCATGCTAAAACGCTGAAAATTGAAGAAGATCAATTTTTGTTCCATGATCTTTATCATCGTGCACCTGCATCAGGTGTGGGTTTTTTAGCTCGCTTACAAGAAAATAAATGGTTAAAAGCAGGTGTAAATAACGCAAAGGAGATACTTGTTTTTTCTCAACATAGCCGTGATCAATTAACATCCATTTTTCCCAGTATTAATGAAAAAGTAAAATTAGTTAAGCCATTTGTTGAAGCAGTCCTAAAGCCGAATGACGAATATGACCGTGATGCGGTACGATTTGAATATACCAAGGGCGACGCCTATTTTTTATATGCTGGTCCGATTCATCCTGCTGCTAACCTAATTAATTTATTGAAAGGATTTTCAATCTTTAAAAAAAGATTGGGAAGTAATATGCGATTGGTATTATCCGGCACATTGAATAAATCTGCTAATCGATTTTTAAACGAGCTTGCTTCGTATAAATATCGAGATGATGTTATACTGACAGGAAAATTATCTAGAGAACAAGAAATCAAATTGATGTCTTCAGCTTATTCATTGGTTCATCCTTGTCGTTGGGATCGTTTCAGCATGCCAGTACTAATGTCAATGAAATTAGGTGTTTCAGTTGTTGTATCGGATAATTCCACCCACGCTGAATTATCGGGTATGGCAGGAATGTTTTTTCAAGAAAATGATCCGTTGGATATTGGAGAAAAACTGATTCGTATTTATAGAGATGAACAAATGAGGTCTGATATGATTGGAACTGGTTTGATTCTCGCCAATAAATGATTCTTAAATTACTATAACTTCGCAGGATAAATTTAGATTATGATTCAATCAACAATTGCAATTGATGTAACATTAGATGAGAGTAAAATACCACATCAAATATTATGGAATGCTACACAGTCAAGTAGTGAAGAAAAACAAGAAGCTAAAGCGATGATGATTTCTTTTTGGGATGGTAAGGAAAGAGCGGCCCTTCGAATTGATTTATGGACTAAAGAGATGATGGTAGATGAGATGGCGGATTTTTATTATCAAACTATGATGACCATGGCAGACACCTTTGAACGTGCCACACATCAAAAAGAATTGGTGGGAGAAATGAAAGATTTTGCTAAGAATTTTTATGCTAAATTTAAGAAGTCACAAGAGCAACAATAAGTAATCATCTAATCAATTTTTGAATTATGTCATTAGAAGCAACTATAAACGAACAATTAAAGAAAGCAATGCTCGCCAAGGATGAAAAAGGATTGAGGGCATTGCGTGCTATAAAATCTGCAATCCTTCTTGCAAAAACGGCTGAAGGTGCATCTGCCGAAATTTCAGAAGATGCAGAAATTAAAATGCTTCAGAAATTAGTTAAGCAACGTAAAGATTCAATTGAAATTTTTGAACAGCAAAATAGAGCTGATTTAGCATTGAAGGAAAAAGAAGAGGTTGAGGTTATTGAAAAATTTCTTCCTCAACAGCTAAGTGCTGAGGAAATTAAGCATGTTGTAGCCTCAATTATTCAGGAGGCAGGAGCAACAGACATTAGTGCTCTCGGGAAAATCATGGGAATTGCTTCAAAACAATTGGCTGGTAAGGCAGACGGAAAGGCTATTTCTACTGCTGTAAAGGAGCTGCTCACCAAGTAGTCTTACCCCATAGAATCAGTATAGGATTTCAACAGCACTATAATTATTACCAAGTATGGTTATTGATATCATTGCACTATTAGTTGTTGTACTTGCCCTATATAAGGG
>CANKGM010000295.1 GCA_947481355.1 Chitinophagaceae bacterium | reverse complement strand
TGCTCCCTTTTCTTAATCAACATTTTAAAGGCTTTGATCATGAATCAAAAAGTTGTAAACATCATTTTTGCATTAGGTATTATTGTTTTACTGGTATTAAATTTTACTAAAAAAACAACAGGTATTTCGGCCTCATCAGCAGTAAATTCAGAAGCATCTAAATCACTAAAAGTGGCTTATGTTGATCTTGATAGCATCCAAGAAAAATATGTATACTATCAAGAAAAAATGCAGGAATTTGACAAAAAGAAGGAAGCTGCTGATCGGGATTTAAATGCAGCATTTCAAAAAATTGATAATGAAAGAGTAGCCTTCTTGAAAAAAGGTCAGTCTATTACACAAGCTGAAGCAGAAAATTTCCAGCAGATGTATCAAGGTAAATTACAAAATCTTGATCAACAAAAAAAAGTCTTAGAAAACAAGATCGCTGAAGAAGGAATGAAAACAATGGATGAGTTGAAAAAGAGAATGAATGATTTTATTGCTGAATTCAATAAGGAAAAGCAGTATAGCTATATCTTCTCTCATAGCAGTGCCATTAATTTCCTTTTTTATAAGGACACAACCTATAATATTACAAACGAGGTCGTAGAAGGACTAAATCAAGCGTATAAAAAGCAGCCTCAAGACAAATAATCATATTTGAAATACTTATCTTCAATCCCGGTTTACAAACCGGGATTTTTTTTATTTAAAATCAATTTTATGTCGGAAAATACAAATCTCAAACCCACTCTTGGATTGTTAGATGGAACAATGTTGGTTGCAGGTTCAGCTATCGGATCAGGTATTTTTATCGTTACCTCAGATATTGCTCGAAACGTAGGAAGTGCTGGATGGCTTATCGCAGCATGGATCATCACTGGCTTTATGACTATTCTTGCAGCAGTAAGCTATGGTGAACTTAGTGGTATGTTTCCTAAGGCTGGAGGACAATATATATACCTAAAAGAGGCCTATAACCCATTGGTAGGATTCTTGTATGGATGGAGTTTTTTTGCAGTAATTCAAACAGGTACAATTGCAGCTGTGGGTGTTGCCTTTGCAAAATTTACTGGGTACTTTCTTCCTGCATTGAATATGAAGGATGAAAATATATTATTTCAACTCGGTTCATTGAAAATATACCCTGCACAATTCGTTTCGATTCTCGTAGTCATTTTATTGACTTACGTTAACACACGCGGTGTTAAAGAAGGGAAAGTGATACAAACCACCTTTACCATTTCAAAATTAATAGCCTTATTTGGACTTATACTTTGCGGATTTCTATTTGTAGAAAAAAGCTTTTGGTCCGAAAATTGGGCCACTGGCATGCTATCTCAAAAAGCTATATTAAATGATGATGGGTCTGTTACCTGGGAATCAATAGGGGGTATAGCATTGCTTGGAGCCATTGCAGCCTCTATGGTGGGAACAATTTTTAGTAGCGATGCATGGAATAATGTAACGTTCATCGCTGGTGAAATGAAAAACCCGAAACGCAATATCGGACTCAGTCTTTTTCTTGGTACGTTGATCGTAACTATCATCTATGTTTCTGCTAATTTAATGTACTTGAATGTGTTGCCATTAGATAAGATTGCTAGACCAGAAGAGGATCGTATCGCTGTTGCCGCAGCAAGTGTAATCTTTGGGGCAGCCGGGCGCTCTATTATCGCAATATTAGTCATGGTATCCACTTTTGGATGTATCAATGGACTTGTTATGGCAGGAGCACGTGTATACTATACAATGGCTCAGGATGGATTATTTTTCAAGAAAGCATCAATCTTAAATAAAAACTCAGTACCACAATGGGCTCTATGGAGTCAAGCCCTTGTTGCATCACTTCTTTGCTTAAGTGGTCGATATGGCGATTTATTGGATATGGTTTCTTTTATAGTGGTTATTTTCTACGTACTAACGATTATAGGAATTTTTATCCTTCGAAAAAAACGCCCAGATTTGGAACGTCCATATAAAGCATTCGGATATCCAGTTCTTCCGGCTATTTATATATTAATGGGAATTTCGTTTTGCCTATTACTGATTAAATTCAAACCTGAATTTACGTGGCCTGGTTTAATTATAACCCTTATTGGAGTTCCTATTTATTTCATTGTGGTAAAAAGAAACAAGTAATTTATATTTCTATAAATGAAAAAGGTAGTCGTTATTGTTGCAGGAGGGTCAGGCCAACGTATGGGGTCTGATATTCCAAAGCAATTTTTAACGATTGAAGGGAAACCTATTTTCTTATTTTCTATTGATAGATTTAGGGAAGCCTTTGTGGATATAGAAATCATACTAGTACTTCCAGCTGCATACCATGACTTTGTCAGTAAACAATTACTTGAGTTTGGGTATGATAAATCACTGATACAATTGGTTGACGGAGGTTCAACTCGATTTCATTCTGTACAAAATGGGTTAAGCAAAGTCTCTAATGATGCGGTCGTGTTCATTCATGATGCTGTTAGATGTCTTCTTTCAGTTAATTTGATACATAGGTGCTATGATTCGTGTATCAATAAAGGGTCCACGGTGCCTGTTACAAAAGTCAGGGATAGTATCCGTAGGATTAGTCCTGATGGTTCTAGTCATATCATACCTCGAGAGGAATTATATAGTGTGCAAACCCCTCAAACATTTTTAGGGAAAGTCATCAAAGACGCGTTTAAACAAGATTATCAACCTGTATTTACGGATGAAGCATCTGTTCTAGAATACGCTGGGGGAGGAGTTCATTTAGTTGAAGGGGAAGAGTCTAACATCAAAATAACGTTTCCGGACGATCTTCTCTTTGCTGAATTTAAAATTAAGCACAGTTACTGATTACCTCCTACACATAGGATTCAACTATTCCTTTAGTTAGATGGTTTGTCTTGTGTAAAATGTGCCTTACGTATTTTCTCAAGTATTTGATGTGCTACATCAAGTGCCATGTATCCATCAATTTCTGATACAATAGGAGTAGTATTGTTTAGGATGGAATCCCTAAATGCACTTAACTCTGCTTTAATTGCATTTG
>CANKGM010000294.1 GCA_947481355.1 Chitinophagaceae bacterium | reverse complement strand
GTCCCTTTGTGCCTCTGCCCCTTTTAATTTCGCTTTACGCTTAGCGCTGAACGCTGGTCATTCCGAGCGAAGCGAGGAATCTAATCCATTTAATGTGTTGCGAGATATAAAATTTCATTTTGACTAAGCACACGATTGTAAATTCGTATATCATCTATAGCACCTTTGTAATAGGCTGCTGTTGGATAAAAACCAAAGTACATTGGCCATGTATTTACGGGTTGACTTGCTGTTCCAACCCATGGGAATGAAGCTCCAGGATTTCCATTCAAATATATTCTACCACCAGTAACCGCATCAACAGCAAATACAATATGATGCCAAACATCATCTCCAATATTAGTAACCATAAATGGTGCATTTCCATAATTACCTAGAATTTCATTTGCGGCGTCTTTAATATACCATGGATGTATATTACCTCCTAGAGATGAATCTAATGTCATATTCCACCCGTTCCATGTTCCAGCAGTATATTTACTTATCAATGTAGGCTCTCCAGCAATTTGGCTTGCATTAAATTTAAACCAACAAGAAACTGTAAGAGGTAAAGAATTTAATGCGGGATCATGATTCACTTGAATAAAACTAGATACTCCATTAAAATCATATGCACTGTTTAACAACCCAAATCGATCAGATATTAATGTAACATTGTTGGTCACTCCATTCAAACCATTACCACTTTCATCTTGGGCATTGCCATTGAAAGGATAATAAGCTACGAGGCCAGAAACTAACCCATTTGCAAGTGAAGCCAAATCATCGCATGCTTTAATACTTAGGGTAGTATCCATTCCTAAACTTGCAGGTATGGAATGTATTGCACTGACATTCTTTGTATCGAAATCGACACTATACATAAAAATAGAATCAAGTGCAGTACAAATCTGAGGTGCATAGTTAACTTCGAAAGATCCATTAGATGTTGGAACTCGGATGGCTCCATCCATATTCAATTCAACATACCCATGCGCTAATGGAACTCCTGAACAGTTCACTACATTGCCCTTTATCTCAAAACCATCGTTGACATTTAAGACGATGCTGTCAATATTATTATCTTCTGTATAAGGTCCAATTTTAAATTGCTTAATTGCACAACCTAATATATCTAGGTATAATTCAGTTCCTTCTGGAACCAAACAATCTAAGTATCCATCTTGATCCGAAAGTCCATGACCACCCCAACTATCTCCTTTTTCATGCACCAATATTTCTCTATTTAGACATCCTCTGTGTTTAGGTGTGACTATCTTAAATTTACACCTGACCAATTTGTAGGGTTTTGGATAATCTAAATTCCAACAAGAGAAGTGATTGACTTTACCTACATATACATTTCCATTTTTTGTTGCAGAACCTTCTTCCACCCAACGACGTGTGCTGTCTGAAAAATGCCAAAGTGGAATTGCTGCCTCTGCAGTGGATAATAAATCCTGGGATACAGGAAAGGTTACAGTAGATAATTGTGTACTACCCAACTGAAGCTCTTCTCCATTCTCCCCTTTCAATTCCACATTAAGCATGCCATAGGTCTTCATGGCTTTTTCTTCACCATTCATATTGATTCCTCTGAGCTCACCTTGCATTTCATTCATTAAGTTAGGGGAAGCGGGGTCTAACCAATCTGCGTATACCTGAACAGTTCCATTATAACGTTGACTTGTTCCTTTTAAGACCATTCCATTTGGAGGAAGAGTTAATGAAGCACCACTTGAAAGCGTTATTAAACCTCCCTTATCAGATTGAATAGATGCGGTCAATTTTTTCTCATTGAGAATAATACGAAGATAATTCCAGCTACCAGTCTCTGTAATGAATGTTCTAGTGCAGGAAAAATATCCCTCTTTTTTTACTGAAACTGCACCATTATGAGCAGAAATATCAACATCCTCAAACATGACAAAACCAGATTTATCTGTCATGGCAGTATGTATACCGCAACTTACGTTGGCAAATGAAATTGGCTTCTTATCCGCATCAAGCACCTGCAACATGACATTTGATTTAACCGTTGCTTCGTCAATAGCTGGTATGCTTAGGCCAGCTGGATTTTTTATTGGCAATGCATCTTCAAGACTAAATTCCTTTCGACAAGAGAATAAAAAAAGAATTGAAAGAAGTAATAGAGAATGTAACGTGTTTTGGTTTTTCATGTTTGGTTTGATTAACATTAAAGACATTATAGTAGCGATGATGGTAACTAAAATTTGTACTTAGCGATAAATTTAAGCATACGTAAACAAATAGACCAAAACTTATATCCACACCTATCAAACAGAGGATAATGTATCATATGACAATTATTTATAAATCGTATATGATTATAAATAAATGCACTATATATATAAATTATTACTTTAAAAAATTAGACGAAAGTCCCTATTTTAGTAAGTCCCAATATCCCAAAAAGCCTTCCCAAACATATTGTTATTACATCATTATTTTGATTGCATAATCGAAGTAAAATCATATAAAAAAAATTATGAAAAAGGCTACTGTTGTTTTAAACAAAAAGACATTGATTCGTTTATTCTCATTATTTATTTTGGGTCTATTCACCTTAAATACAAATAGTCAAACTTATTTTCTTAGGGAAAATTTTACTACAACAAACATAACTACTCCTCCAGTTGATTGGGTAAACTTAACAGTATCAGGAACATCAGCGTCACTGTGGAGATTTGATAATAGTGGTAATCAAAACATAACATTTCCCATATCAAGTCCATTTGCCATATTTGATGCAACTCAAACGGGTACACCATCAAATACGATACAAGAAGCGGCATTAGAAACACCTGCTATAAATGCATCGGCTAACATAAAATTATTCTTAACGTTTGATCATGTCTACAATCAAGATGCTGCGGCACAAGGTAAAATACAAGCTTTAATAAATTCTGCATGGGTAGATATTAAAACCTATACTGCTTCGACTGCTTCAGCAAAAACAGAAATCATTGACCTGACACCTTTTTTAGTAAATAACGCTATTACTAAACTTAGATTTCTTTGG
>CANKGM010000293.1 GCA_947481355.1 Chitinophagaceae bacterium | reverse complement strand
CATCTCCTGATGCTATACAAGATCTTTTTTGGTCTGTGATGTTGCTTCCAGAATTTCAACTCATTTATTAAAATCAAATCATGAGTAAGTCATCAGATAGAAGAAAATTTTTAAAAGCTACCAGTGCATTAACTATGGCAACGCTTGCCGGTGGTGTTCCTATGTCTAGCTTTTTGATGTCGTCATGCAACACGAAAAAAATAGTGTCTAAAGCAGACACGGTCATTCTATTGTGGATGGGAGGTGGCATGGCCCATACGGATACCTTTGATCCAAAGCGGTATACGCCGTTCACGAAAGGAATGCAAGCCAATGATGTGCTTAGTACATTTAAGGCTACTCCAACCGCCTTGGATGGTGTTTATTTTTCAGAGGGATTAGAGTCGATTGGAAAGGTGTTAGATAAGGGCACAGCGATTCGCTCCTATGTTGCAGCGGATATGGGATTTATCTTGCATTCCCGACATCAGTATCATTGGCATACTTGTTATAAACCGCCCCAATCTGTTTCTGCACCGCATATCGGATCTTGGATTGCCAAAGAATTAGGTCCAGTCAATCCCGTTATTCCTCCATTCGTTAGCATCGGTCAACGATTTACTGTTGGCGAAGGAGAGGAGCTAAAGGCATTTCATACTGCGGGTTTCTTAGGGAATGAATATGGTCCTTTTTTAATTCCTGATCCAACAGCAGGACTTGAAAGTGTCAAGCCTCCTATTGGAATGAATGAGATGCGCTTTGAAAAAAGAAATCAGTTGTATAATGATTTGATCAGCAAAGGTGCTATGGGAGAGTATGGTAGTGATTATCAAAAAGAATCACTTAAGCGTTCGATGGAACAGGCTTATGTTTTATTGAAATCACCTGAAGCTGCTGCATTTGATCTCAGTAAAGAACCTAAAGAGAGTTATGATATTTATAATACAGGGAAGTTTGGATTAGGATGTTTGATGGCTCGTAGGTTAACTGAACAGGGTGCTCGATTTATAAGTGTTACAACAGAGTATGAACCATTTAAAAATTGGGATACCCATGAAAATGGACATACGCGTTTGGCCGATATGAAAAAGCAAATCGATGCTCCTATTGCTCAGCTTATAAAAGATCTTGATAAAACGGGGCATTTAGATCGTACTCTAGTGATATTAGCGAGTGAGTTCAGTAGGGATGTGATGGTTGAAGGAAGGCCTGAACTTAAAGTACAGGAGCAAGTTGAACAGCCCAATGTAATTGAAGAACTTAAGCATTATGGCATGCATCGGCATTTCACAGATGGATGTTCTATGTTAATGTTTGGAGGTGGTATTAAGAAAGGAAATGTATATGGTAAAACGGCAGATGAACGTCCTTGTAAAACAATTGAAAATCCAATTGTGATTGACCAGGTTCATCAAACCATTTATCATGCACTGGGAATAGATCCGCAAACACATTATGTAGTCGAGAAAAGACCGTTCTATACTACTCCAGATGGGAAGGGCAAAGCGGTGATGGAATTGTTTGGGTAAGTTTAATATTTCTAATCTTATTCTAGATACTGAAATCTAGTATCTTTAGCAAGATGCGAATACAAAAAAAGAATATTAATTCGGAAGTCGGTTTGAATTCCAATGATGAAAAGTTATTGGCTGCGCTTGGCTACAAACAAGAACTGAGTAGAACATGGTCAGGCTTTTCCAATTTTGCAATTTCTTTCTCTGTTATATCAATCCTTACAGGATGCTTTACCACCTTCGCTCAGGCTTGGAATAATGGGGGCCCCATTGCTATATCTATTGGTTGGCCTTTGATTTCATTATTTATTTTAATTATCGGTTTATGTATGTCTGAACTTGCTTCTGCTTATCCAACCTCAGGTGGTATTTACTGGTGGGCATCTAAATTGGGCGGACCCAAAGCAGGATTTTTTACGGGGTGGTTAAATCTAATTGGTCTTCTGGCGGTCACAGCCTCAGTAGTATATGGAGGAGCTACTTTTTTAAATATTACCATCAGGACATATTCCTTGTCTTATGCTACTGATTTCTTAAAAGGGAATTATATCAACCAACAATTTTTTTGGTTTATCATTTTAATGATACTCATTACATTATTGAATACGTTTAGTAGTCAGGTGCAAGCTATTTTTAATAATATCTCTGTTTGGTGGCACGTTGTTGGAGCTATACTGATCATTGGAATATTAGTTTTTACACCAACTGAGCATCAGAGTCTTCATTGGATGTTTACTGAGCGGGTTAATAATTCTGGATTTGAAGGAAGTAACATGTATTGGTTTTTTGTATTGCCTTTAGGATTTTTATTAACGCAGTACACCATTACTGGATACGATGCATCAGCTCATCTTTCAGAGGAAACAAAAGGGGCTTCATTAACAGCGGCAAAAGGAATTTGGAAATCGATTTTTTATTCTGCTGTTGGAGGATATATACTTTTACTTTCTTTTTTATATGTTGCAACAAAGCCTGAAATAGTAAGCTCTTTTGATTTAAATGTTAATCCATATGGGGGAGGCTCAGTTATTGCTATTTTAAGTAATGCATTATCTCCCATCATGTTTAAATTGGTGCTCGTGCTCTCTACTGTAGGTCAATTTTTTTGTGGGATTGCTTGTTTAACCTCTTGCTCTCGTATGATGTTTGCTTTTTCAAGGGATAGGGTAGTACCAGGTCATGCATATTGGTCTAAAGTCAATAAAAACCAAGTACCTGTTTATGCAGTATGTTTTTCTGCATTAGCTGGAATTATTATAACGCTTCCCGCGTTATGGGAAAGTCCAAGAGGAATACCGACAGCCTTTTATGCAGTTGTTTCTGTTGGTGTCATTGGATTATACCTAGCTTTCTTAATCCCAATTTGGTTGAGGTGGAAGGCTGGGAACAAATTCGTTGCTGGAGAATGGACCTTAGGTAAAAAATACAAATGGATGAACCTCATTGCAATTATTGAAATTGTAATCATCTCATGTTATTTTATTTTACCCTTTGAACCTGCGGCCATACCTTGGAATACAGAGTTCACTTGGTT
>CANKGM010000292.1 GCA_947481355.1 Chitinophagaceae bacterium | reverse complement strand
CTTCGGTTTTGTTGAAATGTCTGATGATGCAGCTGCTCAGAAAGCAATCCAAGAATTGGATGGTGCTACTGTAGAAGGTCGTGCAATCAAAGTAAGCGAGGCTAAGCCACGCGAGCAACGTCCAAGCACTGGCGGTAACGGCGGTGGCAGAAGCGGCGGCGGTGGCCGTAACTTCGGTGGCGGAAGCGGCGGCGGTGGAAACCGTTGGTAGTCTTACCTCACCCACAACATTGAAAGAGAACCATATGGTTCTCTTTTTTTTTGCTTGTCACTGTAAGAAGTTTATATGGACCGATCTTTTAGTAATAGGTATAGAAATTTATGGTTTATTATAACGAAATTCACCTGTAAGTATGGGAATGGTTAGAAAGAAGAAATATTAAAGCATGCACGTAATCGTTAAAAATTATTCAGACCTTTATGGTTGAAAAATTAACCATGGGAATTGTAAACGAATTCAATGATTACAGAAAAAAAATGAATGAAGTTATTCTGAAGAATAATAACTTAGTGATGAAGCGTTTGTGGAATTTGGATACCAATACCTATGATGATGGCGTATTGGATAAGAAAACAAAAGAAATGCTCGGGTTAGTATCAAGTATGGTATTGCGTTGCGACGACTGCATCAAGTATCATCTTGGAAAATGTCATGAGTTGGGTTTAACAACTCCTGAGATTTATGAGATATTTTCTGTGGCTAATATTGTTGGTGGAACCATTGTAGTTCCACACACACGAAGAGCGGCTGAATATTGGGAAGCATTATTATCTGAATCTGACGCGAGTAAATAAAAAATAAATTTATAATCTATATAATAGACTAGTATGAGTGAAGATATTCAAGTTGCCCCTGCCCCATTAACTTCCAAAGATTTTCAAACAGATCAGGAAGTTCGTTGGTGCCCTGGATGTGGGGATTATTCGATTTTGGCCCAAGTGCAAAAAATCATGCCAACATTAGGTATCCCGCGTGAAAATATAGTTATTGTTTCAGGCATTGGCTGTTCAAGTCGCTTTCCATATTATATGGAAACCTTTGGAATGCATTCTATTCATGGACGTGCGACTGCCATTGCAAGTGGACTAAAAGCTACTAGACCAGAATTAAGTGTTTGGATTGTAACAGGAGATGGAGATTCTTTGAGCATTGGTGGTAACCATACCATACATTTGCTTCGTCGAAATTTTGATGTAAATGTTATGTTGTTCAACAATCAGATTTATGGTTTAACTAAAGGACAATATTCTCCCACATCAGAAGAACATAAAGTTACCAAATCAACGCCTTATGGAAGTCTTGATCATCCATTCAATCCGCTAGCATTAGCCATGGGTGCTGATGGAACCTTTATAGCGAGAAGCATGGATCGTGATCCAAAGCATTTGCAGGAAATGTTGCTACGTAGCAATGCACATAAAGGCGCATCTTTTTTAGAAATATATCAAAACTGTAATATTTTTAACGACGGTGCTTTTGAAATTTTTACAGAGAAAGGATCAAAGCCAGTAGAAACATTATTCCTTGAACAAGGCAAACCTTTGCTCTTTGGCGCAAATAAAGAAAAGGGTATTCGACTAGATGGATTTAAGCCTGTTGTAGTTGAGCTTAATGACGAGGTTACTGCAGCAGATTGTTGGATACATGATGAACGTGATTTCTATAAAGCACAAATTTTAGTGAGGATGTTTGATGATCCACATATGGGAGGGCACTTGCCTAGACCATTCGGAGTTTTCTATCAAACCGATAGGCCTTGTTATGAAGATCAGTTGGAGATGCAAGTACAGGAAGTCCTTGCCAAAAAAGGGAAGGGAGATTTAAATAAGCTTCTACGAGGTAATGAGGTATGGACCATAAAATAATTTTATACTAAAATGCATGAAAACGGATGGAGATTATTTCATCCGTTTTTTTATTACCGAATTTTGCTTTCAATATGATTATTTCTATTCATCCTGGCAATCCACAAGACCGATTGATTAAACAAGTAGCCGAGTGTTTATTGGACGGTGGTGTGATTATTTATCCAACTGATACGGTATACGGTTTTGGATGTGATATTTTTAAGGCTAAAGCGATAGAGAGAATTTGCAGAATTAAACAAATAGATCCTTTGAAAGCTAATCTTTCCTTTGTGTGCAGTGACTTATCGGATCTCAGTAAATATGCAAGTTCGATTAGCACTCCTCATTATCGATTCATCAAGTCGCATATTCCAGGTCCATTCACGTTTATTCTTCCAGCGAGCAAAGAAGTTCCAAGAATATTGAAAAGTAAGAAAGATACCATTGGCTTAAGGGTGCCCAATCATAAAATCACTCATGCCATTGCTGAAAAGTTAGGACATCCCATTTTGAGTTCATCCCTTCCTGGCGAGATGGTTGAAGAGTATACTGATCCTGAATTAATCCATCAAAAGTTTGAACACCTAGTCGATATTGTTATTGATGCAGGTCCAGGCGGAATGGAGTATTCAACCATTATTGATTTAACAGATCATGAGCCAACCGTTATTAGGCAGGGATTGGGGAAAGTAAATGAGTAATCATCAGTTTTAAGTATAAATCAACCTCAATAGACTTTCTACTAATTCTTCAGGTGATTAAAATGATCTTTTTCTGCGGTGATGACGAGCAATAATAACAGCTCTTCTAAGGTGTTTATGTCCATGCCTTAAATGTCTACGTGGCCAAAATAAACCCTCAGAGCCAATCGTAGCTTTTGTACTTATATCTTTTACTATATGGGTATCGCGAGCACTAGCATTGTTCGTAGTTAAAAATGCTGCAATCATGAGGAGTAGGAGCTTAGTTGTTTTCATTTGTCTATTTTTTAAAATGATAGAATTAATAGATAGACTCACACTTTATTCAATCGTTTAATGGCGTTTACTTATTTTATGATTTTTTAAACAACTTTCACCTGAAAGGTCATTCTATGTAATGGGCATCTACCAAAGGTTTCAATAGCCGTACGATGGTCTTTTGTAGGATATCCTTTATTCTTGCTCCAATTATACTGTG
>CANKGM010000291.1 GCA_947481355.1 Chitinophagaceae bacterium | reverse complement strand
TGAATTGGCTAAGCTTTTGTAAGCATCATCGCTCAAAAATTCTCTCGCAGTTTTTAACGTGAATACACTTTCACCAAAAATCGCTGTGATTTTGGCAGGACTTTCTACCTTTACCCCTTCCTTCGTAGAGGTTAGGTTGTCAATGGCTTTGAAACGTAGTGACTCCATAATTTTGTTGATTTTAGATGGCACAAAAGTCATTAAAATTTGTGGGAACGTCAACTATTTTATTCCGTTTCTTTATTTTTTTCTCATGATATGAAAAAAATCTGCATATTTTTTTGAAAACATTACAAATTTTTAGTGGAAAGCCATTGAAAATAATATATATAAATAATTTTAATATGTATTCACGATTGATAGTTTTTAGTTTTGATGTAATTCAATCTATATTTTCAGTTTCTTTACGCTACTCTTTTCAATTTTAAACATAAATCACACATATGATAAAATTTTATATATGTTTTTCCTGCCTTGTTTTTTCAATTTTTTACTCTTTCGCACAACGACCTGCACAAGGTCCTATGTCGGATACTGTTTATACCCCGCTTGATTTGGGGTATAAATTGGTTTGGGAGGATGATTTTTTGGAAAATGAATTGGATCAAACTAAATGGAAAGTTCGCGGTATTGGTAAACGAGCTCTCGGTTATGTTTCTGCTGATGCGGTGAAAGTGGAGGATGGTGCGTTGAAATTATTCGCGCTTAAACAAGGAGATTCCATGTTAATTAGTGCTGTTGGAACGCAGGATTTATTCATGCCCAAATTTGGTTACTATGAGTGTCGCGCACAACTACAAAGTTCTCCTGGGGTATGGGGTGCATTTTGGTTGCAATCTCCAAAACTTTCAGAGGGCGACAACCCCCAGCTGCATGGTGCCGAAATTGATATCATGGAATTCTTTAAAAAATTAGGAACCGACATCGCGTCCCATAATGTTCATTGGGGGCCGTATGGGAAGGGGCAGCATACCTCACATGGTATGCAAAGTTACCTTAAGGGATTGAGTAAAGGCTTTCATACTTTTGGTTTGGAATGGACGCCAGAAAAATATATTTTCTACATCGATGGGCTAAAATTCTACGAAGTCATTGAAGGTGTTTCTGGCATAGAAGAGTACATTATATTAAGTATGGAGCTTCCGAATAACAAGAAGGAGATTAGAAAAACAAAATTTCCAGATGTCTTTACTGTTGATTATGTAAGAGTATATCAAAAGTGAGAATTGAATATAATGAGATGCGGTTTTAAAATGACTCAATCAAACCAGCTGTATAATTTTATTCCCATTTCTGTTTGCCTTTAATCACCCAACATATTTTTAATTACCTTTGGGAATCTTAAAAAATTATGGATACAACTGTTGATACCGCGAAGCAACTTGGCTTACTTCCCGACGAATTCGAAAGCATTAAAAAAATTCTTGGTCGTGTACCTAACTTTAATGAATTGGCTGCCTATTCAGTTATGTGGAGCGAACATTGCAGTTATAAAAATTCTATTCGTTGGCTGAAAACACTTCCTAGAGAAGGAAATAAATTGCTTGTAAAAGCAGGAGAGGAAAACGCAGGTCTTGCAGATATTGGTGATGGATATGGCGTAGTGTTCAAAATAGAATCACATAATCATCCATCAGCCATTGAGCCATTTCAAGGTGCCGCAACAGGGGTAGGTGGAATTCATAGGGATATTTTCACCATGGGTGCTAGGCCTATAGCAGCACTAAATTCACTTCGATTCGGAAACATTAATGATGATAAAACAAAGCACCTATTGAAAGGTGTAGTTGCTGGGATTGGCCATTATGGAAACTGTTTTGGTGTTCCAACTGTTGGTGGTGAAGTATATTTTGAAAATTGTTATCACACTAACCCATTGGTTAATGCGATGAGCGTTGGTATAGTTAAAGTAGGTCAAACTGTTAGTGCGACAGCAGAAGGAGAAGGGAATCCTGTTTTTATTGTTGGATCAGCAACTGGTAAAGATGGAATTGGTGGTGCTTCATTTGCCTCAGCAGATATCACTGCTGAGAGTGCGCAAGATCTTCCATCTGTTCAAGTGGGTGATCCATTTCAAGAGAAAAAATTATTAGAAGCCTGTATTGAATTGATACCCAAAGGGGCACTAGTTGGTATGCAAGATATGGGAGCAGCAGGAATCATTTGTTCTACAGCAGAAACCAGCGCAAAGGGTGGAGTTGGTATGCGCATTGATTTGGATAAAGTACCAAAGCGACAACAGAACATGAAAGCTTGGGAACTTTTGTTAAGTGAAAGTCAAGAGCGTATGTTAATGGTCGTTAAGAAAGGAAGAGAGCAAGAAGTAACTGATGTTTTTGAAAAGTGGGATCTTCCATGCTCTGAAATAGGAGAGGTGACACTAGACGGATTATTGAAGTTTTACATGAATGGCCAGCTAGAAGCCGAGTTGCCTGCAGAAAGTTTAGTGTTAGGTGGCGGTGCTCCAGTATATGAAAGAACGTATGTTCGTCCTGAATACTTTAAGCGTATCAACGCATTTGATCCTTCAACTATTGCTGTTCCATCAGATTTAAAATCTATTGCAGAGCAACTAGTTGTTATTCCAAACATTGCCAGTAAGCGTTGGGTTTACAATCAATATGATAGCATGGTTGGTACAGGAAATACTTCAACAAATCAACCAAGTGATGCATCTGTGGTGTTGGTTAAGGAGACTGGTAAAGCATTGGCCGTGACTACTGATTGCAATAGTCGATATGTATATGCTGACCCGTATCAAGGTACTATGATTGCGGTGAGTGAAGCAGCTAGAAATATTGTATGCAGTGGTGGTACTCCATTGGGTGTTACCAATTGCTTGAACTTTGGTAATCCATATGATCCTGAAGTATATTATCAGTTTGTATATGCAATCAAAGGAATGGGGGAGGCTTGTCTAAAATTTGATACACCCGTAACAGGAGGTAATGTTAGTTTTTATAATCAAAATCCAGATGGTGCTGTTTATCCTACGCCCACAATTGGTATGGTTGGATTATTAGATTCTGATG
>CANKGM010000290.1 GCA_947481355.1 Chitinophagaceae bacterium | reverse complement strand
CAACAGAACAAGATCCATATTTCAGGGAAAGATTGGTTCGTGGTACAGTACATGATCCAGGCGCTGCAATGTTTGGAGGTGTTGCAGGACATGCAGGCTTATTCAGCAATTCGTATGAAATAGCTGTAATAATGCAAATGCTTATGAACAAAGGTACCATCAATGAAAAAAGATTTATTTCCCCGGCTACGATCGATCTATTTACTTCATATCAAAGCGATATTAGCAGGCGTGGATTAGGATTCGATAAACCTGAAAAGGATAATTCAACTAGGCATACTCCTTATCCAGCGATTAATGTATCATCTTCCACATTTGGACATCTTGGATTCACTGGTACATGTGCCTGGGCCGATCCAGAAAATAAACTTGTATTTGTATTACTTGCAAATCGGGTGAACCCTGTTGCCAAAAATTTATATGGCGACTTAAATGTTAGGGGGAAAATGGTGGAAGCGGTTTGGGGAGGAGAGGCAAGATGAGAGATGAGAGACGTGAGATGAGAGGAGTGAGAGGTTAGGAGTTAGACGTTAGGGGTTAGATATCAGAAGAGAGACGTGAGATGAGAGGAGTGAGAGGTTAGACGTTAGTAATTAGGATATTGGTCATCTAATTACCTAGAGAATATTTAACTGAGTTCTGATAACAACTTTGGTGGCTACCCATAGTTTCATGTAATTTGGAATGCGAATGCGTTCTTCAAGTATGCGCTGAGGCTTAACTGCTTTAATTTTTTTGAATAAGCTCAAGTAATATTTATAAGCCAAATAAACGCCAAAGCGAGCAGTTAGAGGAAGTTTCAAAATTCCATTATACGCATCAGCAAAATCTTTTGCAATATCTGATTCGATGAGTGATTTCATCTCATGAGTGAATGAATTAAAATCTACTCCAGGAAAATAAACACGGTTTAATTGTTGATAGTCAGCCTTCACATCTCGAAGAAAATTAACTTTTTGAAATGCAGAACCAAGCGCTTGTGCTGAAGGTTTAAGTTGCTCATATGAATCTTTGTTACCATCGCAGAAAACATATAAACACATTAAGCCAACAACCTCAGCACTTCCATATATATATTCTTGATAATCAGTTGCGGTATAATTCGCTTTTTCTAAATCAAATTCCATGCTCCTAAAAAATGCATCAATCAAATTATGATCAATGTTATATCGGTTGACGGTGCGCTGAAAACTATGTATAATTGGATTTAAACTAATCTTATTTTCAATGGCGGCGTATGTTTCAGCTTTAAAGTTTGCAAGCAGTGTGGCTTTATCAAAATCATGAAGCGTATCTACAATTTCATCTGCAAACCTAACTAGTCCATAGATATCAAATATTGGACCCCTAATATCTTTATGCAACAACTTGATAGCACTACTAAAAGAAGTACTGTATCGCTTGGTCGTAATGCGACTACATTCATGGGAAACTTCGTGAAATGTGCTGATCATTGAATTGAAGATAATTAAAAAATTATGTTTTTTTTATACCGAGATAGTAACTATTTTTTTGTTTAATAATTTAACAGCAAAAGTTAATCTTTGTTTAACTTCTTTGATAAAATGTTAACCATACTTTTTATGAATTAGGCCAGCAACAACCTCACCACTAATCAAACTTGGCGGAACACCAGGACCCGGGACAGTCAATTGGCCTGTGTAATATAGATTATTCACCTTTTTACTTATGCAGGAAGGTTTCAATATAGCCGTTTGCATCAACGTATTTGCTAGTCCATATGCATTGCCTTTGAATGCGTTATAATCTTCAATGAAATTACTATAGGAATACGACTTCTTAAATACGATGTGATTTCGGATATCAACTCCTGTCTTTTGCATCAATCGATCACTTAAAACATTAAAGTAATGGTCTCTGACCTCTTCAGTATCCCCATCAAGGCCTGCAGCAATTGGGATTAAGAAGAATAAATTTTCAGATCCAATTGGAGCTTGGGTTTCGTCTGTTACGGAAGTAGCACTTAAATAAAAAAGCGGTTCTTTGGGCCAGGCCTTCTCTACATATATTTCATCTGCATGATGCTGAAATGAAACATCAAAGAATAATGAATGATGAAGGAGTGAAGGTATTTTGGTATTCACTCCAACATAATAAATTAAACACCCAGGCGCCATTTCACGTTTGTTCCAATATGCCTCAGAATAACTTCTGTATTTTTCTTCAAGTAAACTAGATTCAATAAAATGATAATCTGCTGCACCAACCACCACATCTGCATTGAATTGATTGCCATTTTTAGTGGATATCGATTTTGCAACACCCTCTTGGATGTTGATTGATGACACATCTTGATTAAAGTGAAATTTCACTCCTTGCTCAACAGCAACCTTGTGCATAGCCTCCACGATTTTATACATCCCTCCCTTAGGAAACCATGTTCCAAGTTTCACATCTGCAAAATTCATTAAACTATATAATGCGGGTGTATTTTCAGGCAGCGCTCCAAGAAAAAGCACCGGAAATTCCATCATCTGCCGAAGCTTAGGATGTTTAAAGAATTTGCCTATGTGAGATTTGATATCATTAAATACATCTAATTTAAATAAGCCTGCTATCAATTCTTTATCAAGAAATTCAAGCAATGACTGTCCGGGTTTAAATACTAATTTATTAATCCCTACCCGATACTTATATGCAGCCTCTTCCATGAAGGCGTCTAACTTAGCAGCGGCTCCAGATTCTGTTTTTTCAAACAATTCTCTCATTGCAGCATAATCAGCAGGAACATCCATTTGATCATTATCCCAGTAAATACGGTAAGATGGATCTAGCCTAATAAGCTCATAAAAATCAGACACCCGTTTATCAAAACAATTGAAATAACGTTCAAATACATCAGGCATCCAATACCAACTTGGGCCCATATCAAATGTGAAGCCTTGCTCCTTAAAATGCCTAGCCCTACCACCAGGTTGATCATGTTTCTCAACTACATCAACATCCCAACCAGATTTAGCAAGAAAAGTAGCCGCGGAAAGTCCGGCAAACCCACTACCTATTACCACTGCTTTTTTTGCCACAAAAAATTTATTTAATACT
>CANKGM010000289.1 GCA_947481355.1 Chitinophagaceae bacterium | reverse complement strand
CGATCTAATGAAGAAGAAATAATTTCAATATCGCCTGTCTTCACATTGGCAACACAAAGCTGAGGCTGATCATAGGCATTATATGCATCCCCAGAAATTGATTTGAAAAAAGCAATAGACTCGTTATTTGGACTAAACTTAGGCGAAAAATCTCCTCCTTTATGAGTAGTGATTTGCTTAACACTACGATTGTTCATTAAGTCTATCACAAAAATATCGGTGTTTGTATTTCGATCAGAATTTTCTGTGATATTGCTAACATAAACAATAGAATTGCCATCAGGGCTAAATGAAGCAGATGCTTCATCGTAGGTTCCTTTCGTTAATGTATCAAGCTTCTTTGTAGCGAGGTCGAAAAGATACAAATGTGATTTCCTGTTATCTAAATACCCTTCATAATCTTGCTTGAAATGATACCTATCAATTGCGTATGGTTTTCTAACTTTGGATTTAGCAGTATCGGCAGTATTTGGATCCTTCACTACAAATACAATTTGTTTTCCGTCTTTCTTCCAACTGTATGACTGGATCTCCCCGTGTATATCTGTTAACTGAACAGGCTCACCACATCTTCTATCCATTAAAAACAGTTGATTGCCATAATCTTCCTTTGCTTCTTTAACAGAGGAAGCCATGAAAGAGATATACTTTCCATCAGGGCTCCAGGCATAGCTTGAAGGATTTTTAGTTTGTTCAGTTAGGGAAACTGTTTCTAACCCATCCCAACTTACCATAAAAAGAGTGCTAGAAAAAGTATCCTTGATAGAATCAGCTTTTGACACCCCATAAAGAATCCACTTCCCATCAGGAGAAACCGTAGGGTTCTGGACCTGCTTTAATGAATACACATCATTAGGTGAGATGAGATGAGGTCCTTGTTGAGCAAGGATTAGTGTGACTGAACACAAGAATGAAATAAGAAGAATTGACTTTTTCATAAACAGTATTTGGACAAAAATAACAAGCCTCATTGATAAGATACAATAATGTTTAACACAATTATATCCACCTACTGTCTATGCTAAGCCAATAAACTGAACTACTTTCTTATTCTCAATAAATCCATCGCCGAAAAAAGAATCTTTCTACCCTTCCAGCTTTGTGACTCTTCATCCTCAACATCTTCGCTTAATTGTTCAAGATCTATTTTAGCATGAGACTTTATACTAATATTAATGGTAGTATCCCCTTCTTTAACCTTCATATTAATAGAATCAATAGCCCCTTTTTTAAACTCCTTTTCCACTTTTTCAATTACGCCATTTAGAGTCTCTCCAGCATCTTTATATTTTTTTTCAAGACCATGATCTGTCATAATATACCAAACACCTGATCTCCAAAAATAATTAAAGCCATTATCGTTATCCCAATCAATGGTTAACCCATTGTTATTTGTAGTTACTGAATAGTATTGTAGATTATCTGCACGATCATTTATAAAAATCTCTTTCCCAACCGGTACCTCTATTTGAACCCTAACTTGCTGATTTCTAAATTTTGTATTTGAAGTAATAGGGAATGCAATAGGTAATGTAAGAATGCTATCCGCTTGACTTAGTTGAAAAGGGATAGATTCTGCAATTTGTTCTGCTAGAAGAGGGGTGGATGAACGAGCTCTTCTTATCGTTGTTACGTGAAATTTATCATCACTGCTTTTCTCAACTTGTATTTTTATATTTCCCAACAACAAACTATCCTCACTAGCTGATAACCTCAAGCTATTTTTTAAATCATGTTCATTATCATCATTATCTCCAAAATTTAAATTAAGTGGATAATATTTCCCTTCGGCATCCTTAAATTCAATCTTCATTCTGCCGTTAGAAGGTTGTATAATCGATACCTCATTGCTAACCTGACCCGAACGCTTAAATTCTTTTGATATCGTAGCAACAAGTAATACAGCTGAAACCCAACCTGCTACCCAGAGTATTCCAAGTATGTACGCTATGTAATGATGTTTTTGCTTTATGCCAGCTATCTTTTTGATAAGCCATTGGACTAATGCAACCACAGGAACAATAAAGAATAGAATTAATGTCCCCCACGCATAAATTTGAACCCACTTTGTTTCGGCAATAAAATTTTTCAAAGGCATCAATGCTGTTCCTGCAGTTATCAATCCAATCACAGCCATTACCAATGCAAATGCCACGATGCTAAGTATAAAAAAGAAAAATACTTTAATCAATGTGAAAATAAAATGCCCAATTCGATTTGAATTTTTTCTTAATGCAGGACCAGCCTCACCTGCAAATCGTTTTGCACTTTCTTTTGCTTCGTCTTTTATATTCGAGGCCTTCTCTGTTATATCCTGCTTCCATTTTTCAGAATTCTCAGCAAAATTTTTCTTTACTCCATCTAGCTCATCCTTCACTTTATTTTTTATAGATTCCAAATCTACCTTTTGACCCTGCATCTCCATTTTCTCAGAAGTTGTAATAGCCTTAGGTATTACAGCCCATAATATGAGATACGTAAAAAATAATGTCCCAGAAAAAGTAAAAATAACAGGGAAAAAGAAGAAATGAAAGTCCAATGAATTTCTAAATATGCTCAATATAATTGGAAGTGCAAAAATCAATCGAGGAATCCAGACTGCTATATTAAAATACTTGGATATCCCACTACACACACCACCTAACACTTTCTGATCTGCATCTCTATATAATCTTCTCGTAAATTTATTTTCCTGAATTTTAGATGGAAGTATAGCCCATAAAATAATATATAAAACAAAGCCTGTCCCAAAAGCACCCAATGTAAATAATGCAAATAATACGCGTATAATAGTTGTATCAATTCGTAAGTATGCTCCAATACCGCTACATACACCACCAAGCATTTTATCATTTTCATTTCTAAAAAGTGATCCACGTGGCTCAAAACCTGCATCTGTATACCTTGATTTTTCTCGGCTAGAAGAAGATGAATTAGATCCGATTTCTACATTATCTACATCGAACTCTTCTGGTCGCCCAATGCTTGCAATTATTCCTGCAACCGCTTCTTCGGTTATAAAATTGGATGGACCCGATTTTAATTTTTCAGTAAATAATTCTGCAATGCGATTTTCTAT
>CANKGM010000288.1 GCA_947481355.1 Chitinophagaceae bacterium | reverse complement strand
GAAAATATATTACATGAGCTCCATTTTACTTCTGCACCAAGAGCAACTAAAGTCTCAATCAATACAGCAGTTTGAATGGTCATGTGCAAGCAACCTGCAACACGAGCACCTTTTAGTGGTTGTGAAGGACCATACTCTGCGCGGATAGCCATTAGTCCTGGCATTTCAGCTTCTGCAAGTCTGATTTCTTTTCTTCCCCATTCTGCAAGGGAAATATCTTTTACTTTATACGGTAAGCTAAAGTCTAGTTTAGCGAGAGTTGATGTTGACATATGATTATTAAAATTTCGGCAAAGTTAGCCCATTGTTCTGAAATGCCCCAATAGATAGGCTATATTCTCACTGTAATTTTAGGACCATGATGAAGTCATTCATCTCAAAGCCATTGCCGATTTGCAGGTCGATTTCAGACTCAACACTAAAGCCTGTGTGTTTATAGAATGCCACAGCTGGATTTTTCTTGTTAACGTTCAGTTCGAGTTCTGTGCCGCCTGCATTGCTTACTTCGTTCGAAATATAGGATATCATTGCTTTGCCTAGGCCTTTCCCATGCAGTTCTGGTTTTACGTAGAGCTTATGCAGCCGATAGCGTTTGGGTTCATCTTTTAGTTTTATGGAGTATGATGCATATCCAACTATTTCATCGTGGTAGCGGACTAGAATGAATTGATGCCCAAGCGTTGTAATTTGTTCTTCAAGCGCTTTTTTGCTGTACATCATTTCAAGCATGTAGTCGATTTGGTCCATGCTTACGATAGTGGGGTAGACCTCCTTCCAAATTTCTTCACTTAATTGTCTGATGGTTGGTATGCCTTCCGTTGAACATTTATTGATGCTGACCATAGTTGTTTGAATTGGTATAGGAATCTTTTGATGCTGCAAGATGTGATTTAATGGCTTTATTAGAAAGAATTAATCCTGTAATTAAAGAGGCAATAGCGCCAAACGTAAGCAAGAGCGTAACAGTGGGTTTTACAACCATTGCTGCGTCTTGTAGAAAGAGGAAGAAGTCATAGCTGCCATGAAAGAATACTGCCCATAGAATACCGGCAAGCATCAAACTGCGTTTTTTATTGGTTGAAAATTTAGCTTTCCCCATGAAGTAGCCCATGATGATGGCGAATGTTGCGTGGGCTGGTATGGCAAGGAACATGCGGACTATAGCGGTTTGAATACCTGATTGGGAAACGTAGAAAATGTTTTCTACGGTGGCAAAGCCCATTCCAACCATTACAGCATAAACAATTCCATCAAAGGGTTCATCGAATTCAGGTTTTCTAAAAGCATAGTAACGAAGCATCATGAATTTACACAGTTCTTCAATAAGAGCTACACTAAAATACGCTTTGGAGGCAATGCCCGGA
Organism: Chitinophagaceae bacterium; assembly: GCA_947481355.1. GTDB lineage: Bacteria > Bacteroidota > Bacteroidia > Chitinophagales > Chitinophagaceae > Pollutibacter. The sequence goes on along the minus strand of CANKGM010000288.1, from coordinate 1,716 downwards.
ATAGTGCTAAAGAATGGGCCATCCTCTGCAGAGGCAATGATTGTTTCGATTACAAGTGCAGGTAAGATGGCAAGCATACCAAGTAGGAAGCTGATAATTAAATGCCTTTTCGGTTCTATATTATATTCATCTTTGAAGATGATATATAGAGAAATAGCGATACCTGGAGCGATAGCAAGCATGAGCCAATTCATGCAAAAATATTTTGGGTCAAGTTAAAACAAATTGCCACGATTGGCTTAACCTTTTTTACTTTTAAATTTCAAAACGCCCTTTTTATGATTAAGCACCTTGTTTGTTTTTTATATATGGGAATATTCATCCATCTGAATATTTATGCTCAACGATTTGGTGCTAATCCATCTTCATTGAAATGGCATCAAATTAACAATAAAGCGACTCGGATTATTTTTTCGCCGGGAGCAGAAGTCTTAGCTAGCCGAATAGATTCTTTAACAGAGGAATTATCTCAACAACATACCCATAGATTGGGAGCGTTGAATAAGCCCGTCAGCATTGTATTGCAGCCCAATCCACTTGTATCCAATGCCTATGTGGGCTTAGCGCCTTGGCGTAGTGAATTTTATCTTACGCCTATGCAGAACTCACTTGAATTGGGATCTACCCATTGGATTGATAATTTGACTGTTCATGAATATCGGCATGTACATCAGTATAGTAATTTCAGAAAGGGGTTGAGTCGATTTGCTTATGTCATTGCCGGAGAGGAAGGACAAGCATTGGCGAATGCTGCAGCTATCCCTGATTGGTTTTTTGAAGGCGATGCTGTCTATGCAGAGACCAAGTATCTTACTCAGGGGAGAGGAAGGCTTCCTTATTTCTTTGATCAATTCAATGCCATTTGGCAAGCAGATAGGAACTATTCTTTTCAAAAATTGAGGAATGGTTCCTTGCGCGATGTTATTCCTAATCATTATCAGCTAGGTTATTTACTGGTGGATTATGGGTATACGCATTTTGGTGAGCAGTTTTGGGGTGATGTAACCAACGACGCTGTTCGGTATAAAGGGTTGTTTTATCCTTTCCAGCGGGCTATAAAAAAGTACAGTGGAGTTGGGTATGCAGAGTTTGTTCGCAGTGCACTAAGTTCATATAGAGTAGAATTTTATAAAAAAAGTATAAGTAATGTACAATCAGTATTTAATGATAGTTTAACTAAATCAATTGTTGAGTATTTTTTCCCTATATGGACTGGTTCTGATTCTGTAGTTGTCTTACGAAAAGCCTTTAATGAAATCCCAACATGGGTCATGTTTAATGCTGGGAGCATGACGAAAATGGGGGTTAAAGAAATTGGGTTGGACGATTACTTTACCTATAAAAATGGTCAGCTTCTTTATACGGCCATGCACTATGATCCTCGATGGATATGGAAAGAGTTTAATGACATTAAATTGTTTGATATTGGAACTCATACAAGTAATTTTATAACACATGGAGGTCGATACTTCTCGCCAGATCTTTCGAATGATGGATATCATGTCGTTGCGGTCTCTATTGATCATGTTGGGCACTCAACTTTGCATGTTATCAATGTGGCGGAAAAAAGTGTTCAACGCAGTATAGATTTCAGAGATGATTATTTTTTAAGTTATCCCTGTTTTTCTAATGATGACCAAGTGATATTTTCAGTAGCTAGAAAGAAAACAGGAGAAAGCGCTGTTATAAAGTATAGCTTAATTGACTCAACGGTGG
>CANKGM010000287.1 GCA_947481355.1 Chitinophagaceae bacterium | reverse complement strand
TTTTAATTATGCGTTAAGAATTAAAACTTAATGTTTAATCCAAAATTCATGACTTTCTGTATAGGATATACCTGAGTATACACTTCAGGGTCTACTCTATTGAATGCTGCTTTGGTAAACAAGTTCATTCCATTAAAGAACACCCTACATGAAGCCACCTTCATTCTACGAAGCCATCCTGCATTGATAGTGTAACCAATGTCAATATTTTTTATTCTAAAATAATCTCCTTTATGCATCCAAAATGAATTAGCATTTGCACCATAAAACGCATTGTAATCATTGTTCGCATTTACGCCTGCAGTAAGTCTAGGATAAGTTGCAGTTAAAGAATTTTCTGGTATCCATCTGTTGGAAATATGGCTATAACCTTGACCTCTTCCACTAAATCCAAATGAATAATCGCCAGGCAATAAATACATTTTATTTTGAACACCTTGAACTAAAAGGGTGATATCAAATTTCTTAAAACTAATGCCTGTAGTCAACCCATAATAAATTACCGGCTTTTCACTTCCAATGGGTTGTTGGTCATAAATATTTATGACGCCATCTTCATTCATATCCTGCAATTTCAAATCGCCTGGCTGTAAAACAACGCCAGCAATTGAAGGACTAGTTCTAGCCTCTTCAGCAGTTTGAATGAATCCATCAGCCATATAGCCAAAAGTCATCCCTACTGGCCTTCCTGTTCGAGCATTCCAATTGTATGCTTGGATTTCATCCATGTAAATCACTTTTGACTGCTCAATAGATAGATTACCTGTTAGAAAATAATTGAACCCTCTGTGCTGATTTTGATAGGTAGCAGAAAATTCAGTACCAGTATATTGATTGATCCCAATGTTTTCCATTGGATAAATAATCCCGGCAAGTGCAGTTTGTCTGCCACGCATACCAAGCAAATCGAAATAACGATTTGAATAATACTCTGCAGAAAGTTGCAAATGATTTTTAAACATCTCAATATCTAATCCAACATTGAACTTATTGGCTTTTTCCCATGATACAAATGGATTAGCAAAGGTGTTTTGAGAAAGACTAAATGATGTTATTGTTCTATTGATCCCCATTGGATAAGCAGGAATTGTAAAATCAGTATTGTATGATTCTCTCCAGCTGAAATAACCAACGTTTGCATTTCCATTTAATCCGTAGGTTGTTCTTAATTTAAATTTGTTGATCCAACCAAGACCTGAATTATTCTTGATGAAATTTTCTTGTGCGATATCATATCCTATGCCTCCTGCATAAAATAAACCAAATTGCTTGTCTTTTGGATAACGATTATTTCCGCTATAGTTAAGTGCGCCTTCTATAAAATATTTGTTTTTGTAATCATATGAAGCAGTGAATGCATTATTCTGCTTGAATTCTGGCAAATCAAAGTTGAAGATAGCTTCCCTTCTATCATAAAATAACTTTGTACTCAAGTGATGATCTCCATCCGTTTTATCATAACCAATGGTTCCTTGTAAATACCAATACTGTGCACTGCTTGAAAGTAAAAAGCTATTTTTAATATCGGTGTTTGATCCATATTGATTGTATGCTATATCGCCATCGGGTGTAGTTGTCATTTTAAACACTGATGATGTTTTACTTCGATCCGCAGCATATGCTGTATAAGACGATAGGTTCGTTTGTACTTTAGTATATAAGCCTTTCAACAATTTATCAAACTTATACTTCAAAATAACGTTGGCAGAGATATCCCGCGTATAATCGGTTATGTATCCTGATCGATTGATCATGCCATAGATATTCGTCTGATAGTTTTGACCACCTCCTAACGAACCGTTGGCGTTAAATACCGGATAAGCATTATTAGGCGTATTATAAATAGCACCCATGATTGAACTTAATGTTGCCCCAGGTTGATTACCATCCTGAATTCGTCCGTATAACTGCAGTTGAGTCGTAAACTGTGGAGTAACATTTACATCGATATTGGTATTGATGGTATAACGTTTGAGCTGAGCACTAGAATTATAGTCGGTTGCATCAGATTTAAGCAAGCCATCTTGCTGAAAATATCCCAACCCAACTGAATAACGAGCAGCATTACCGCCTCCAGAAACATTGAGGTCATATCTCTTCATCAATGAATTATCTTTCAATGCAGTCTTATACCAGTTCACATCTGGATGACCATAAGGGTCAGATCCTGTTTGGTATGCTTTAAAATCATCGTAAGTATACGCTGCTTTTTTCTGATCATTTGCCAAAGCCTCATTATATAAGTAAGCGTAGTTTGAAGAAGATAATGGATCTTGTAAGCCCAGAGGTGTCTGAACACCTGTTTGAGTAGTAAAAGAAACATGCGGACTACCCTTTATTGGTTTTTTGGTAGTTACCAACACAACACCACGAGAACTATTCATTCCTAATAAGATAGTAGAAAGAGCATCTTTTAATACGGATACCGATTCAATATTCTCTGGAGATAATGTATAAATTTCACGTTCAATGCCATCCACCATGGTAACTGGAGTCTGACCTCTTAACTTCATTAATATCTCACTGTTATCCGATGGACCTTTTGATCCAATTAAACTTGCTGTAGGAAACTGTCCGAATATAGCATCAGTATACGTAATAGGATTCAACCCGGTATTCGTCCAACCACTTGTTTGCTGTGTATATAATCCTGGCATCCTTCCTGCTAAAGCATAAGCATATAATGGTGCAGGAGAAGTAACGAGTTGACTTGTATATACTGTGCTTACTGAACCGAGTATTTTATCTTTTGATTTTACATCATATAATACATCTGCAGTTTCTGGATTCTTTAAATAACTTTCAACCAACTGTATAGTTAATGATTTTTTATTCCCTCCTTTCACTCTGACTACATCATACCCCTTACGAGAAAATGACAATACGCTTGAACTTACCCCAGCTAATTCAAATCCACCCGATGCATTTGAATACACCGCAACTGATGAGCCCTTAGCTTTAATTTCCACTCCTTCAATAGGTTGGCCGTATACATCAACCACCTTGCCTGTAAGCGTTCGAGAAACTGGTGCATTCTGGCCATAAGAACAAAATAGCATTCCGGTGATGAAGTATATGGAAATAAATAATCTTCTCATATTATAATTTTGTACAAGC
>CANKGM010000286.1 GCA_947481355.1 Chitinophagaceae bacterium | reverse complement strand
TAAGGTTATTCTTGATGAGAATGAAAGATTACGTGTTTCAAAGCAAATGAAGTCACAGTAAATAAAACTTCATTCCAAGGAGGATTCTTGAAGAAAGCAGTTATTATATGTTGTCTTTTTTATTTCCTACTTATGTCAGTGGATGCATTGGCACAATGTTCCATTTGCACGAAGACTGCTCAGCAATTAGGTCATAAACCCGCAGAGGGTATGAATACCGGTATCATCTATCTGATGATTGCACCACTTGCTATCATAGGTTTTGTAGCCTTCCGTTGGTGGAAGGGTAATTACGGAGATACCTCTTCAACACAATCCGAATAAATTTCACATGAAAAGAAATACTCTTTCACTTTTCAGTATGGTTGTTTTGTTATCCTTCTTTGTAGGGTGTACTGTCAACAATGTAAAGATTGATGATAAGCTAGGAGATGTTTTTAAAGGTAAGGGAGTTGAGGGTACGTTTGGGATTTTTGATAATAGCAGAGGTAAGTTCACCATATATAACCTCGATCGATTCAAGTCGCCTTATTCTCCTGGTGAAACCTTCAATATATTCAACACCTTAGTGGGTATGCACACAGGTAAGATCGCAGATGAAAATGAAAAAATTAATTATCGGCTCGAAAAAGAATCTGCAGATACAGTCACTATTGGAGAGGCATACAAGTCATATTCAACCGATCATTTTAAAGCATTGGCAAACTACATCGGCAAAGACACCATGAAATTTTGGGTTGATAGTGTGAAGTATGGCAACATGAAAATTGGAAAGGCTGTCGATGAATTTTGGTCGAATGGCAGCATCTTGATTTCTGCAGATGAACAACTTGGCTTCATTAAGCGTTTATATTTCAAGCAGCTTCCTTTTAGGGCAAGTGTTCAAGAAAAACTAAAAAAATTATTGATCATAGATAATAATTCTCAGTTTCAATTGGCTTATCAACTAGGCACTGCTACGGATAAAAATAAATTGATTTATTGGGTAATGGGTTGGATTGAAGAGAATCGCCATGTGTATCCCTTTGTATTGAACTTCAGTATTGATCAAGGTACAGATGCAAAACAACTCAGTAAAGATCTTACCCTCGATGCGCTCACGTATTTAGGGTTTTTCAAAGGGAAGATGTAGAATGGATGATAGGTGTTAGTGGTTAGATGTTAGTGGTAGAGTATCTTAAATGATTATATTTTAACCGTTCTTTTAGTTCTTACATAATCTAATTTTACGTTCATCCACAACAACTGAAAAAGTAATTATATTTGAATACCAAAAAGTAATTCATGCCTAATCTCTCTCAACTTACATCATATCATCGCCTTCAGACAGTTGAGGTTAAAATAGGCGACCTTCTTCTGGGTAATGGAAATCCAATCCGGGTTCAGACCATGACCACTACAGATACAATGAATACCATTGCCACTGTAGAACAAGCAATACGTTGTATTGATGCCGGTGCAGAATTAGTTCGTATCACAGCTCCATCAAAAAACGAAGCAAATAATCTCCTTGAAATTAAAAATGAACTTCGTAAAAGAGGTTACACTACACCACTAGTAGCGGATATTCATTTTACGCCGAACGCAGCTGAAATTGCTGCACGTATCATTGAAAAAGTGAGGGTTAATCCAGGCAACTATGCCGATAAGAAGAATTTTAAATTTATTGAGTATACCGATGCCGCTTACGTTGAGGAGATAGATCGAATTAGAGAACGATTTACTCCACTTGTAAAAATTTGTAAGGAGTACGGGACTGCCATGCGCATTGGCACCAATCATGGTTCCCTCAGCGATCGTATCATGAGTCGTTATGGCGACAGCGCTATGGGAATGGTTGAAAGTGCAATGGAATTTCTTCGCGTAGCACGTGATGAATCTTATCATAACATTGTGCTTAGTATGAAGTCGAGCAACCCGCTGGTTATGGTTCAGGCTTACAGACTGCTAATCGATACAATGCAAAACGAGTTCGGCATTTGTTATCCATTACATCTTGGCGTAACAGAAGCAGGTGATGGTGAAGACGGAAGGATTAAATCTGCCATAGGTATTGGTACGTTATTAGAAGATGGAATTGGCGATACTATTCGTGTTTCACTTACGGAAGATCCTGAATTTGAAATTCCTGTTTGCAAAGATTTAGTTAATCGGTATGCTAAGAATAATTCATCTTCACACGTACCTCTTATCAAAAAATTATCTTACTCTCCATTTGAGTATAAAAGAAGAGAATCAATTGCTGTAGAAAATATTGGAGCTCGCCAAGTTCCTGTCGTGGTTGCTGATCTAAGTAGAGTGGATAAAATTGTTCCGGATAATCTACAAAGTATTGGATACACCTATGATGTAGAAACGGATAAATGGGCAATAAGTGATGCCGCTGCAGACTATGTGTATACAGGGGCGAAGAAAATTGATTTTGCGTTACCTGGTACATTGAAAAACATTGTATGGTCATCCGTATGGGATGATTCGAATGAATCGTACTTCCCTATTTTTGAAGTAGAAGAGTTCTTAAATGCAAAAGCAAAAAGCAGTCGAATTAATTTCGTGGTATTGGATTGCTATAGTAGTCTAACTCAAATAGAAAATGAATCTGCCTTGCTAACCGAAATTGCCGCAGATAAGACTGTAGTATTTTGTTTGAAAAGTGGAAATGCGAATGCAATGCAAAGCGTTCGTAGGAAGTTTATAGAATTCGCGGATCTCGGCATTGCCAATCCAGTTATTCTCATGACCAATAGTAGTTTGAATACACCAGATGAGCATCTTATTCATTTTGCTACTGAAACTGGGGCAATCCTTTTGGATGGAATGGGAGATGGTATTTGTCTTGGCTTTAAAGGAGAGCAGCATGTTGATAATGCCCAAGTGAAGGGTAGAACCTATCTGCCAGTTAAAGATGTTTATCAATTCACGAATAATACAGCGTTTAGTATACTTCAAGCAACACGAACTCGTATCTCTAAAACTGAATATATTTCTTGTCCGAGTTGTGGCCGTACGTTATTTGATTTGCAAGAAACTACTGCAAAGATTCGTTCAGTAACCAATCACTTAAAGGGTGTCAAAATTGCCATCATGGGATGTATTGTTAATGGTCCTGGTGAAATGGCAGACGC
>CANKGM010000285.1 GCA_947481355.1 Chitinophagaceae bacterium | reverse complement strand
GAGTCGGGCCGCTTCCGGATACCATTGATCCCAACATATCAAAACACCTAACGTTGCAAATTTGGTTTTAAATACTTTATAGCCTAAATCTCCTGGAGTAAAATAAAATTTCTCAAAATACGCAGGGTCGTCAGGTATGTGCATCTTGCGGTATTTTCCAAGATAACTTCCATCAGCATCAATTACAGCAGTCGAGTTATGATAAATTCCTTGAGCTCGTTTTTCAAAAAGGGAGGCGACAATGACAACACCCAATTCTTTCGCAACAAGACCTAATGCATTTGTTGAAGGACCAGGTACTGCCTCAGCAAGATTAAAGTTGTCGTAATCTTCAACATCACAAAAATAAAGTGATGTAAACAATTCTTGTAAGCAGATAATTTGTGCCCCTTTTGAAGCAGCATCTTTTATTCCCAGTATTGCCTTATCCATATTTTCGGATACAAGACCCGTGCAACTCATTTGAACAAGACCAACCTTTACTGTAGACATATCAAAATAAAATTTTATTTTTTTAATTATTTACCGATACAAAAAGCAAGTAACAAACTATCACTAGGTCTCATTTAATATGAGATCATCAAAACTTCGGATTCCAATATTTTTTTGAGTTAAAAATCCTTCTGCATATTTCACTCCAATTCGCTTTCCCAATAACCTGGAGCGAGAAATCAGGGCTTCTAAGAAATCGGGTGTAGATATATAAGTCTGAACGCCTTTAGCACTATCCGGTGAAGCATGAAACTGTGTAGCATATGCTTTAATGGCTTCCATGCGTTGCTCAAATACATCCGTAATATCAATGACTAATTGAGGCTCATAAAATCTGTCCTGTATATAATGGAAGACTTGCTTAGGCCTCCATCTTTTTTGAGGATGCCCATCATCACCAATCGTTTCAATCTTAGACAACCCTGCTAAAAAACAAGATTCAGCTACTAATTTTCCCGCTCTACCATGATCAGGATGTCTATCATCTAACACGTTTGCCAGCACAACCTCAGGTTGATATTTTCGAATGGCTTTAATTACTTTCAATTGGTGTTCTTCATCATTCCTAAAAAATCCGTCCCGCATACCCAAATTCTCTCTTGCTGACAACCCCATGATTTCAGCCGCTAATTTTGCCTCAGCAAATCGAGTTTCAGCAGTACCCCTTGTACCCAATTCTCCTGCAGTTAGATCCACTATGCCAGCAGTTTTACCCTTTTTAATTTCATTTATAAGAGTACCAGAACAACTCAGTTCAACATCATCCGGATGCACACCGATAGCCAAAATGAATAATTTCATGTAGGATAATTTGTTTGCAAAGATACGCCTTAGAAAGAAGTCAATTGATAAAAAGAATCATCAGGAATTAAGACTCATGCCCATACATCCGGGCTACTTCATGGACAATCTTTTCCATTTCGGCATCTTCCGTTTTAGGCAAATAGTCTTGTTTCAGACTTCCCCCAAAAAACCAAGCTACTGTTTGCCAAAACTGTGCTGAAAAACCTCCGCGAAATTCTTTAATCAATTCATAGCACGTGTTACTAGTTTCACGATTGATGAGTTTCATTAAAATCTTACCCTGATATACAGACAAGTTAGTTAGCGGAGTGGTAAATTCTTTCTTCAGTTCTTTTTCCCTAGAAAGGATATATTTTTTCCGTTGGCTTTCGTCATGCATTGATATAAGATGATGGTTCACATCATTGATTATAAGACCTGCTTTTTTTGCATATGGATACGTTACATATACTGCATTTCTCAACCGTGTCCATTTTTTATAAGCAGCACGCTGAGCTGCACTCATTCGGGCAAATACGTAAACCATTTCTAATTGACCATAGGTCATGGTATCTCCATCATAAACAATGTATGGCACCGTGAGTGTATCGTTTACGCCATAACGCGACTGTGCCATATTCACCTTGCTAATGAATAGCAATGCAATAATGGGTAGTATAATGCGTAGAAATTTCATCAAAACTAAATTAATCGAAAATTTGCATCTTGTTCGTTAAAATTGGACCTCATGACACTGCATTACATATATTAAACCAGCTAAATATCCATTTAAACTACATAAAGCTTACTTTTCAGCCTATAATAAAGACTGATCATAAACCCAGAAACCATGATGATTGTTCCAAGCCACAGTAGGTTTATCCATGGAAAACGATATGCCTTTAGCGTAATATAACGCATCACAGCAGAAGACTCTTTCACGGCCAATTCAACACGACCTGATGCTGCGCGCTGGATACCAAGCACAAGATTTTGCTGTATCACCGTATCGGTCTTAAAGCTTCCTTGTCCATCCTTTACAAAGTATGCAGGCGACACTTGCGCAGTTCTCCCTTCTTTTGATACAACAGTCAGCTCAGATAACCAAGCACTATCTACAAGGGGCAGATCAGTATTATCGTTTTTATTAGCAGTAAGAATTTTGTTAACAAGAACAAATCCATTTGAATAGAAAACAGTATCCCCTGCAACAATAGGGGTATTGTGAAAGCTAGCCGTGTCTTTTATATTATCTGGATTTAACCAAGAAGTTATGTAAACAAATACATCATTGCTTATATAATGCTTAGACCCGGGATTAGATGAAAGCTGATTTCCTTCAGGCGACTTCACTAAAAATGCATTCGGATTAACTTCGAATTCTTCTACATTAGATGGATCTGTTGAATCAGCTTTAGCAAATTTTATTTTGAAGTATACTTTATTATTTTTTTGTTCAGTTGAATCGCCCAAATAGGTTACGGTATACTTGCCCATTGGAGTAGGCACATTGTAAATGAGCGTGACATTTTCTAACGGATTTTCTTCTCTCCCTTTGGCATCTTTTAACCCTGGCACACCTATGCCGGTATTGTTTTCAGACATTAATTCTTTTTTAGAAGAAGAAATCAAAATCCCAAAGAGCATCATACCAAACCCAACATGCGCAATTGACGACCCTGCCGCTTTCATCTTTCCTTTCAACACTGTAATCAAATACATGGCATTGGCAACAATAGTATACACTGATGTCCATATGGCAAGATGAATAGCCAACAAAAATCCTGTACCGAATTTATCAAAAGTTACATTGCCAAAAACACTAATTAAGATAGAGCTCACTATTGAAATAGCCGTTGGTATAGCT
>CANKGM010000284.1 GCA_947481355.1 Chitinophagaceae bacterium | reverse complement strand
TTTACATTACCACTCCATTCTTTATCTATAATGAAAAGTGGAACTGGATTTAGTGTATGGGCTGTGTTTGGACTTCCATCCTCATTTTTCATGTAATCTGCATTCCCATGATCTGCTGTAAGAAAAATGGTATAGCCATTTTCGAGGCCTGCCTCTACTACTTGTTGAACGCATGTGTCAACAGTTTCAACAGCCTTAATGACTGCATCCCAAATACCGGTATGCCCAACCATATCTGCATTAGCAAAGTTTAAGCAAATGAAGTCGGCTGCTTTATTTTTTATTTCTGGAATAATTTTATCAGTTAATTCTGCTGCACTCATTTCAGGTTGAAGGTCATAGGTAGCTACTTTTGGTGATGGTGCCATGATGCGTTTCTCTCCTTCAAAAGGCATTTCCCTGCCACCATTAAAAAAGAATGTTACGTGAGGGTATTTCTCTGTTTCTGCTATCCGAATTTGGGTCTTGCCATATTTTTCAAGGGTTTCCCCTAATGTATGAGTCAGGTTGTCATTATTGAATATAACATGCACATGATTGAATGTATTGTCATACTCAGTCATGGTAGTATATTCTAATGCAAGTTTATGCATCCCAAATTCTTGAAAATCTTTTTGTGTCAGTACCTCTGTAATCTCACGGCATCTGTCTGTTCTGAAATTGAAACATATCACTGCATCACCTTCTTCTATCTTTGCCAATGGGTTATTATCTTCTCCAGTTAGTATAATTGGCTTAATGAATTCGTCGGTCAGATTATTCTTATAGCATTCTTCGATTGCTAATGAAGCATCTTTTGCATAGGTCCCTTCGTTATTTACTAATGCATCATAGGCAAGTTTTACTCTTTCCCAACGCTTATCTCTATCCATTGCGTAATATCTTCCCGTTATCGTTGCAATCTTTCCTGTAGAAGTTTTTAAATGACTCTCTAATTGCTTAATGAATACTAGTCCACTTTTTGGGTCTGTGTCCCTTCCATCAGTAAATGCATGGATAAAGACCCGGTCAACTCCTTCTGACTTGCATAAATCTGTAAGAGCCGCTAGATGGCTAATGTGTGAATGAACGCCACCATCACTTACTAATCCGATAAGGTGTAGTTTTTTATTATTCTTTTTTGCATATCGTAGTGATTGCAATAATGTTTCATTTTGTTGGAATGAATGATTCCGAATGGCAACATTGATGCGTTGTAATTCTTGGTATACTATTCTTCCTGCTCCAAGGTTTAGATGGCCTACTTCACTGTTTCCCATTTGGCCTTCAGGTAATCCTACTAACTCTCCACATGTAGTTAATGTCGTGTTTGGGTATTTGGAATATAAAGAGGAAACGAAAGGTGTATTCGCTTGTTGAATGGCATCGCTTTCGGGCACTGCTCCAAGTCCCCATCCATCCATGATTACTAAGATGCATTTTTTATTTTCCATAGTGCAAATTTACTTTATTTCATTCAAAAAGGCTTTTGTGTTGGTAAGGATAGTACATGAATTATCAATAAATTATAATCCTCCTGAATTTTACGAGGCATAAAATTCACTCAACTTTGGAATTAACCTATTAATTTTAGGCTTCTCTTGTGCAAACGATTTTTAGCATTTCGAGATTATATAAGACAACAAAAGGTTTTGAATGAAGAAGAAAAATAGTAGTGAAACTCCCTTAATTGTATTTAGTACAGACCCTAATTTTAAGACTAGTGAAGATGATGAGGTGATACAGACTTTACCGCCTGAGCAGCAGCTTCTACGCATGACTCTAGAGACAAAGCATCGAGCGGGTAAAAAGGTTACGTTATTAGTAGGGTTTATTGGAGCGGAAGAGGATATGATCGAATTGGGGAAGAAATTAAAAAATTTTTGTGGAACCGGCGGAGCAGCTAAGGATGGTGAAATTATTTTACAAGGAGATCATCGTGAAAAAGTGCGGGGGTGGTTAACCAAGAACCGTTATAAAGTAAAATAAAAGACAGGCCCCTAGAGGCCTGTCTTCGTCGATATAACTAAAAATAGAGTCTACCAATCTTGTTTGGCAACACCAGCTTTAATGGCTTCTAGTGCTTTTGCTTCACCCAATAAAGCGGTAAGTTTGTTTCCTTTGCCATCGTTTCCTTTTGCAATGTATCCACCTTTTGCAGTGCGACTAACTACTGCATCATGAATTGGTACATTTTTCTCTTTTGTTTTAACGTTGTAGGCTGTTAGCATGTTTGCGGTTGACATGTTGGTTGTTTTAAATGTAAATAAATAAATCAGATATCTAGTTTTGCGTACCTGGCGTGTGATTCAATGAACTCCCTTCTCGGACCTACTTCGTCTCCCATGAGCATGCTAAACACTCTGTCTGCTTCTGCTGCGCTCTCAATGGTAACTTGTTTTAGTGTCCTAGTATTGGGGTTCATGGTGGTGTCCCATAGCTGGCTGGCGTTCATTTCTCCTAATCCTTTATAGCGCTGAACATTTACGCTGTCTTCCCGGCCACCACCAAGACGTTCAATGTATGCTTTTCGTTGAACTTCGTCCCATGCGTAGAATTGCTCTTTGCCTTTTTTAACTAAGTAAAGTGGAGGTTGTGCAATGTATACATACCCTTGTTCTACCATAGCTTTCATGTACCTGAATAGGAATGTAAGAATGAGTGTTGCGATATGACTTCCATCCACATCAGCATCAGTCATGATGATGAGCTTATGGTAACGTAGTTTTGAAATATCAAGTGCTTTAGGATCTTCAACAGTGCCTATTTTAACACCTAAGGCAGTGAACATGTTTCGAATCTCCTCGTTGTCGTAGATGCGGTGCTCCATTGCTTTTTCTACGTTCAATATCTTACCTCTAAGGGGAAGAATTGCTTGGAAATTTCTATCTCTTCCTTGTTTTGCTGTACCTCCTGCTGAATCTCCCTCAACTAAGAAAAGTTCACTCTTGGTGGGGTCTCTCTCAGAACAATCAGAAAGTTTTCCAGGAAGTCCACCACCTGATAATACTGTTTTACGTTGAACAAGTTCTCTTGCCTTTCTAGCAGCAGCTCTTGCTTGTGCAGCAAGAATCACTTTGCTGATGATATTTTTTGCATCCCTTGGATTTTCTTCCAAGTATGCTTCTAGTACTCTTGAAACGGTTACGTCAACGATACCCATTACTTCTGAGTTACCCAATTTGGTT
>CANKGM010000283.1 GCA_947481355.1 Chitinophagaceae bacterium | reverse complement strand
TAAACTGTTTAGGTATGTCATACCATATTCAGTATACCATTGTGGTGAAGGTTTCCAGATTTCATTGAATACCCTTGAAGCAATGGTTACGTTATAAGAGTGACCAGCATTTTCTTGTGAAGTATATCCTCTGAGCATCCAGTTTTTATGCTTAAGTTCCAATTTGTATTGACCCATATTGAAGCCAATTAAGGAATAACGATCACTTCCGGTATATACTGTGTTACCAGAACCATTATGCCCTGAAAGGATAGCTTCTACAGAATGTGTTAATTTGTAGTTTAACGAAAATCCAAATTTCAAATTTTTGGTAATAGGGTCAATGACTTCTTTCTCTGTATACCCTGTTCTGGATACAAAATTTGGCTTTGAAGTTAAACCTGCAATGTAAGGCGCTAAGAATGGTGCTTGTTGGGCTATTCCATTAAGAACCTGATTGAGATCAACCGATGTTTCATCACCATAAACATTCAAGCCATCATAGTTAGGATCTGTTTCACGTGTTCCATTGATAAGTTGTCCAAGAGTGGCACTTGATCTATTTACATTTCGCTGATCATTTGCATACCAATCCTTGCCTTGAACCATACCTGCAGTAATCTTAAAGGCAAAACGTTCAGATAATTTTTTAGCATATCGAATATCCCAATTGTTATAAGTTGAACGATCTCTATACTTTCCATCCACATTCATCACACCAGCTCTTGTTTGAAATGAAAGTCCTTGATACTTGAATGGATCTTTACTGTTAATCAATAATGTACCATTCATGCCACCTGGGCCATATAGTGCAGATGAGGCACCCTGAAGAAGTTCCATATTGTCTACATCTAATTCACTCAATCCAATTATACTTCCAATAGAGAAATTCAACCCCGGGGCTTGATTGTCCATTCCATCTACTATTTGGGTAAATCGAGTATTACCGCTACCACCAAAACCACGACTGGTGACAGTTTTAAAGGTTAAACTTGAAGTCGTTAGATCAATCCCTTTTAATGAATTAACCATATCAAAATAATCAACAGTAGAAGAATTTTTTATAGCTGTCGAATTAATTCTTTCAATAGATACTGGAGATTCTAAAATTCGAGTGGGTGTTTTTGTGGCTGATATTACTACCTCCTCACCAAGTGTTGATCTTGAATTCAATGAAACAGTGGCAAGCTCACCTGATGATGCTACAGAAACTTCTTTATATTCAAAGCCAGTAGATGAGAAAATCAAGGTAATTGGAAACTTGCTAGATGCGGGTAAATTGAGTTTAAAATTACCCTTGGGATCAGTGTAAGTACCCTGATTAGAGTTCTTAACAATTACTGACACTGATGCAAGTGATTCACCATCAGAAGCGCTCTTAACACGCCCAGTAATAACTGAATTTTGAGCATTCGCAATAGTTGGTAGTATTAATTGAATCAATACTATGAGGGATAATAATCTTTTCATAAGCAATCGTTTTGGTCAAATTTTAATCAAATTATGGATTGTTCTATATATAAAAAAATTTAAGCCCGAAAAAGAGCCTCAAATAAGGTAAAAATTGGCAATATGATGAAGCATAGGTAATTTAGTGATATGAATAGGTACACATTTCCAAATCAAACGTCCTTTTACTCGGGAAAAGTAAGGGATGTCTACACAATTAATGACAACTATTTGGTAATGGTAGCAAGTGATAGGATTTCAGCCTTTGATGTTATTCTTCCTCGTCCTATTCCATTTAAGGGTCAAGTATTAAATCAGATTGCCTCCTATATGCTTGATCAAACCCAAGATATTTGTCCAAATTGGTTAATCGACGTACCAGCCCCCAATGTATCCATTGGCTATAAATGTGAACCGTTTAAAATTGAGATGGTAGTTAGAGGAAATTTAGTTGGGCATTCATGGAGAACATATCAATCAGGTGAAAGGTATTTGTGCGGACAAAAAATGCCAGATGGACTGAAAGAAAATGACTTTTTTCCTGAGCCCTTAATTACACCTTCAACTAAAGCCTCAGCTGGTCATGATGAGGACATCAGTGAAGAAGAAATAATTAAGCAAGGATTAGCTTCTGCAGCAGATTGGCAAATTCTGAAAGACTACACCCTAAAACTTTTTGAAAAAGGGAAAGAAATAGCCCAGAAAAGAGGCCTTATTTTAGCTGATACTAAATATGAGTTTGGGAAATTAAATGGTCGCATTTGTTTAATGGATGAAATACACACCCCTGATTCATCAAGGTATTTTTATCTTGATGGATTTGAAGATCGACTAGCAAAAGGTGAAAAACAACTTCAACTTAGTAAAGAATTTGTCAGAGAGTGGCTTATTCAACATAATTTCATGGGTAAAGAGGGACAAATAGTTCCTGAGATGACAGATGAATGGATTCAAACAATTTCGAATAGATATATAGAGTTATATGAAAAAATAATCGGTGAGTCATTCATTGGTGAGCCACTTACTCATGACCAAACCGAAACACGAATTATAAATGCACTTGAAAAACTCAGTGCGCTATAATTCACTTTCTATTTAGAAAGATTTTGCATTCTGTTTCTGGACTTATTAAAAATATTTCTTCCTTTGTCGATTCCTTTACGAAGCATCTTTTGTTGTTCAGGATCTAGATGAATGAAATCTCTGCATTCAATACTACAGGTACCTTCGTATTCTTGTTTACAGACTTCACATTGAATAAATAATAAGTGGCAGCTGCTATTAAGGCAATTGACATGTGTGTCACATTTATTCCCACAGATATGGCAAGTGGAGATAATATCTGGAGTAATACGTTCACCAAGACGTTCATCAAAAACGAAGTTTTTCCCCACGAACATATTATCAAGTGATAATTCATTCACTTGATTTATATAGTTTATAATTCCGCCTTCTAAATGAAAAACATTTTTAAATCCATTATGCAACATCCATGCACTTGCTTTTTCACATCGAATGCCACCTGTACAGTACATAATGATGTTTTTGTCTTTTTCAGCATCTAACATATTAACTGCCATAGGTAATTGTTCCCTAAATGTATCACTAGGGATTTCAATAGCATTCTTAAATCTTCCTACTTCATACTCATAGTGATTTCTCATATCAATCACTATCGTACTAGAATCTTTAACCATGTCATTGAATTCCTGTGCATTTACATAACCGCCTTTATTGTGTACAG
>CANKGM010000282.1 GCA_947481355.1 Chitinophagaceae bacterium | reverse complement strand
TAAAAATTGAGTTCGCCAATAAAAAAAGCTCCAAAGAATACCTCTCTTATGAAGCCGCTATCCAAAATAAATTCAACATATCTTGGGATAAATCGGATTTTACTACTCCAAGTTTTACTGGAAAAAAAATAGCCGATACAATTAGCATTGAAACAATTGTCCCTTATATAGATTGGACTCCATTTTTTATTGCATGGGAAATGCACGGAAAATTTCCTGCACTCTTATCAGATGAAAAAATTGGAAAAGAAGCTACAAAACTTCATCAGGATGCCACAGAAATGCTTCAACGGATTGTTGATGAAAATTGGCTTACAGCGCATGCGGTATATGGTTTCTGGCCTGCAAATAGCAATGACAGAGATACTGTTACGGTATTGGACATCGATACTAAAGAAGAAATTGACTTGCAATTTTTACGCCAGCAAATGAAAAAAGCAGCAGGCCAACCTAATCTTTCTTTAGCCGATTTTGTTGCGCCAAGCACTACACAAAAACAAGATTATATCGGAGCATTTGCCGTAACCATAAAAGGAATTGAAGAGCACATCAAACGATTTGAATCTGAATTTGATGATTACAGTAAAATTCTTTTACAATCATTGGCTGATCGCTTAGCTGAGGCCCTTACTGAATATTTGCACAAAGTAGTGAGAATGAACGATTGGGGGTATGCAAAAAATGAAACCCTTTCCGAAGAAGAATTGATAACAGAATCTTATTTAGGCATCCGACCAGCTCCTGGATATCCTGCATGCCCAGATCATACTGAGAAGCATAAACTATTTCACTTACTTGATGCTACGAATAGCATAGGCATTCAACTCACGGAATCACTAGCCATGTTCCCTGCATCTTCTGTATGTGGATGGTATTTCTCACACCCTGAATCAAAATATTTTGGAGTAGGGAAAATAGAAAACGACCAACTAAATGATTATGCAGAACGAAAAAATATGAACAAAGAAGAAGCCACTAAATGGTTGAGGCCTATTTTGGAATGAGTTGGGGTTAGACGCTTAGCGCTAGACGCTTAATGCTTTTACTATTGGGTTGGGAGTTAGGAGTTGGGAGCTGCTAAGCTGTCTAATTTGTGAAATTCGTTCATGACTTCAATCTAACTACTAACATCTAACGTCTATCATCTAACTTCTATCATCTATCATCTAAAACTATCCAATGCGCATCATATCATACAACGTAAATGGAATAAGAGCAGCCATTAAAAAAGGATTTATCGATTGGCTGAAAACAGACCCTGCAGACATAATCTGTTTACAGGAAACCAAAGCAACCGAATCTGATATTGACATCGCACCAATTCATGCACTGGGTTATACTGATTATTGGTTTAGTGCTTCTAAAAAAGGATACAGTGGCGTAGCCGTTTTTACAAAAATTAAGCCCGATAAAGTCATCAAAGGAAATGGCCATACAGAAAGCGACGATGAAGGAAGGGTAATTCAACTTCATTTTGGTGATTTACTATTAATCAATGCCTATTTCCCTTCAGGCACCTCTGGAGGAGAAAGACAAGACTTCAAGATGGTATGGCTGAATGAACTAATGAACTATCTAAACAAACTCAAAAAGAAACAACAAAAAATTATACTCTGCGGAGATTATAACATCGCTCACAAAGAAATAGACATACATGATCCAAAAGGAAATAAAAATTCAACCGGCTTTCTTCCAGAAGAAAGGAAATGGATGGATGATTTTTTTAGTGCTGGATGGATTGATACATTCAGGACTGTTCATCCTGAGCCACATCGATACTCGTGGTGGAGTCAGCGATTCCCCAGTGTTCGACTAAACAATAAAGGATGGAGAATTGATTACATCAACACAACCAATGTGCTTGAACAAGACATTCAAGATGCTGAGATATTTCCAGACATAAAACACAGCGATCATTGTCCAGTATACTTAAAATTAAAAAGCTAAAAAATATGATTGTGTACAATATCACTTCAAATGTTGCGCATGAGGTTATCGATAAATGGATGAGTTGGCTTAACGAAATACATATTCCAGAAATAATGGAAACTGGTGTATTCAATGAATACAAGTTTTTGCAACTGTTAGATATTGATGAGACAGATGGGAAGACTTATACCCTCCAACTTATTTGCAATGATGAACAAGCGTGTAGGAAATACATCAAAGATCTTGGACCGGCCTTTATACAAAAAACAGAATTAATGTGGGGTAATTCTGTCTATAATTTTAGATCAATATTGAAAAGTGTGCAATAACTGTGGAAAATTAAAAAATACCCAGAAACCTTTGCTAAACCTGGATTTCAAGTCTAAAAATTAGATTCACAACTCTAAGAAAGTATATGATTAATTCCGTGAAACGCAATGCCAGCTTATGTTTCACAGAATTAATAAAAATAATTAGTGCAATAAAATATTTCAATTCTGCAATAAAATGCAGTGCAGGCTTGATTTTTAAGCAATATTCATGAAGAAAAAAAATTTTGTCATAATCAAAAAGCGATTAAATTTGTTTTACACAAACCAATTAAATTTTTCATTATGAACAAGGCTGAATTAATCGCGAAGCTTGCTGATGACGCAGGTATCACAAAGACTCAAGCTAACGCTACGTTGGATTCATTTATTAGTGCAGTAACCAAAACACTTAAAGGTGGTGGCAAAGTAACACTTGTAGGTTTCGGTACTTTCTCAGTAACCAAAAGGGCTGCACGTAATGGTCGTAACCCACAAACTGGTGCTGTGATTAAAATCAAAGCAAAGAAAGTTGCAAAATTCAAAGCAGGTAAAGAATTGTCTGCAAAAATCTGATCGCAACAAAAAAATTAAAAAAGCAAGACGCACTTGTGTCTTGCTTTTTTTTTGAATCAAAAACTTAAAATTAACATACAATGGGAAGAGGCGACAAAAAAACAAAAAAAGGCAAAATTTTTAAAGGATCTTTCGGTAAGTCTAGGTCTTCTAAGACAAGCAAGAAAACTGTAGCTAAAAAAGCTTAGTATTTGATACCAGATTTCAGGTGTCAGTTTTGTCAACTGCTGATTATATATCTTAAT
Source organism: Chitinophagaceae bacterium (assembly GCA_947481355.1). Classification (GTDB taxonomy): domain Bacteria; phylum Bacteroidota; class Bacteroidia; order Chitinophagales; family Chitinophagaceae; genus Pollutibacter. The sequence goes on along the minus strand of CANKGM010000282.1, from coordinate 122 downwards.
TATATTCTTTGTGTGCTGACATCTGTTTTCTGTATATCTTCTTTTACTAAGGGGCTAATCTAGCAATGCCCCAATTAGAAGATTCATTCTTAGTATACAAAATCCTGTCATGCAGGCGGTTG
>CANKGM010000281.1 GCA_947481355.1 Chitinophagaceae bacterium | reverse complement strand
GTTTCGTAAAATAGAAAGCCTTCTGCTTGGCCAATGAATGATCCGATAAGACTATAGATGAATGCTGCTGAGGCTCCAATGGTAATCAGCACATTCATGTTTGGGATACCATTTTTCAAACTCTTTATTGCACTCTTCCCAAAATATGCCATTCCAACAACATACACAGGGATACAGATGGCAAGTTGAATCCACGGATTCATAAGCCAATGAATATGTATCCACCGTTCGAGCATATGAAGCATAAGGATTATGGTAAACGGCAAGCAAAAAAAGAATCGTTCAACATGCGTAGAAAGAAACTTTCTTTTTTTTGTGGTCTCAACATCATTTTGCTTGATGACTTCATATCCAAGATCATGAATCCCTTTTACTAAGTTACTTGGAGTAATGTTTTCTACTGTTTCAAAGGATACATCGCCATCAATCGGATTTACCTTGATGTTCTGCATTCCTTGTTTTTCAAGGTACTTGTTGATGGTAAGTGCGCAGTTGCCACAGGTCATTCCACCAACTTTCCATTGTATTTTCTCCATAATGTAAATTTACTGAATATACATACAATTCCTTCCCTTGAAAATGTGAAAAAGCACTATTCGCCTTTACTTTTTAAGGTAATTTATACTATTAGGTTTAGCATGCTTTACTGCTTACTGAATCATATTATCTTCGCAGTACTATGCTACTACTAGAGAAACAGTATGGAATAGATGAATTGCCGACTATTGCCTCCGAGTTATTAAGGGTGGCAATAGAAATTAAGGTTGTAACATTCAAGGGTGAAATGGGTTCGGGAAAAACTACATTGATCAGTGAGCTATGTAAGCAAATTGGTGTTACTGATCATGTGAGCAGTCCTACCTTCGCTATAATAAATGAATACGCTTATTTGTCTGATCGCCTGAATTCAGCCCTCTTTCATATTGACTTGTATAGAATGGAGGATGAAGATGAAGCAAGGCGAGCAGGTATTGAAGAATGCCTCTATAGCGGTAAATTGTGTTTTGTTGAATGGCCTCAACGAGTGCCATCCATTATGCCTGATGAGTTTATTCAAGTTGAACTTGAATATGATGGGCAAGCGAGAAGGAGAATCCGTGTTGTATCCATAAAAAATGATTAATTTACTAGAAGATTTAGGCCAATGAACCCCACGCAACCATATATTAGTTCAGGTTTTAGTTATGAAACATTAGCCGAAACGTTGGATATTAAGCCATCCTCAGCCTATTTGTCAATTGCTATTCCAAAAGAAAATGCGTTTCAGGAAAATAGGATAGCACTTACACCTGATGCAGTAGGAGTTCTAGTTTCAAATGGCCATCGTGTTGCTGTAGAATATAAAGCAGGAGAGGGTTCTCATTTTTCAGATAATGATTATGCAGAGGCAGGTGCTTTGATTATCCATGATAAAAAGGAGCTCTTCAAAAATGATTTAATTGTCAAGTCGGCACCAGTTTCAGATGTAGAGCTACCCTTGTTGACAGCAGGTCAAACAATTATTTCTCCCATTCATCTTCCTGTAATGAAAACCCATATTCTTGAAAAGATGATGGAAAAGAAAATTACAGCCCTTTCATTTGAAAACTTGAAGGATGAATCTGGTCATAATCCAATTGTACGGAGTATGAGTGAGATTGCAGGAAGTGCTGTAATGTTGATTGCTGGTCAATATTTGGGTAGTGTAAATAGTGGAAGAGGTGTTTTGCTTGGAGGTATATCTGGAATACCTCCTACTAAAGTAATTATCATTGGTGCAGGAATTGTTGGCGAGTATGCTGCTCGCACTGCATTAGCAGTAGGGGCTAGTGTTAAGGTATTTGATAATAATATTTATAAATTAAAGCGCCTTCAAAATAATATAGGTGTTCGTTTGTGGACTTCAGTCTTGGAGCCAAAAATTCTAGCTAAACAACTTAAGACTTGCGATGTAGCAGTTGGTGCATTAACTTCAACAAGTGGAAGAACCCCTGTTGTTGTAACAGAGGAGATGGTATCTATGATGAGACCTGGAAGTGTTATTGTTGACGTGAGTATTGATAGGGGAGGTTGTTTTGAGACATCAGAAGTTACTTCACATGAGATGCCTGTTATTACTAAATTTGGTGTTATTCACTATGGGGTACCTAATATTCCTTCTGGATTTGCTCGAACTGCATCACAGGCAATTAGTAATGTATTGATGCCTCTTTTATTAAAAATTAGTGATGAAGGTGGTTTGGAAAAATTAGTATGGCATCAATTGAGTATACGAAATGGAGTATACCTTTTTAAAGGATCACTTACCAATTTCCATCTTAGCCAACGCTTCAATTTAAAATATACCGATTTAAATTTGTTAATTGCCAGCCAGCGTTGAGCAAAACAAATTGAATTCATCTTTTCATCCCAGTTCAGTTCCTTAAATTCTTTTTCCTAAATTCACAAACGTTAATCGAAAAGAATGAAAGCAATTATACCCGTTGCCGGCGCCGGAACAAAATTACGACCGCATACCTATACACAACCTAAAGCGTTGATTCCGCTTGCAGGAAAAACAATATTGAGTATTATCATTGATCAATTAGTAGAAGCAGGAGTAACTGAATTCATTCTTGTAGTGGGTTATCTAGGAGATAAAATACAGGATTATGCTAAGGCATATTATCCAAATTTAAATATTGTGATTATTCAGCAGAATGAAAGAAGAGGGTTGGGTCACGCGGTTTATTTATGTAAGGAAGAGGTTGGTAATGAAGAAATTATCATTGTCTTGGGTGATACAATTTGTGAATATAATGTTACTGATTTTATATCCATAAAGGGTTCTGTCTTAGGCGTAAAAAGGGTAGACGATCCTCGTGATTTTGGAGTTGCTGAAACAGATGAGGAAAATAACGTTACTCGGTTGATAGAAAAACCCCAAATTCCAAAATCGAATAATGCCTTGGTTGGAATTTATAAAGTAGTTGAATCTGAGTTACTCTTTGAATGTTTAGAAACCTTGGTTTCTGCTGAAGCTGAAGCATTCGAGGAGTTGAACCTTACGTCAGCACTAGATTGTATGGTGGCAAAGGGAACTCAGTTTAAAGCATTTAAAGTTTCAAACTGGTTCGATTGTGGGAAAAAGGAAACCTTGTTAGAGAGCAACGCCACATTATTAAAAAAATGGGGTGGGGACATTAGTCAAGAGCATGTTTTTGAAAACACCAT
>CANKGM010000280.1 GCA_947481355.1 Chitinophagaceae bacterium | reverse complement strand
CAGCTTATCACCAACCACAGAAAACTCCTTTAACTCTTTTAAATCGATTGATTTAATTGCCACTCGATAAAACAACTCAAGCGAAGAGGGCAGTTTGTAAAAAAGGACCAACTCATCAATGTTGGCTTGTGAGAAAGAAGCTCCTAAAGAAGCTAGTTTTTTTTCAGCGATGTATTTTCCTTCTTCAGCTACTTTTCGTTTTTCTTCTTTTAATGAATCCTTTATCTTATTTTTTGCTTTCGCAGTGAGTACTAGCGCGAGCCAATCTTCACTAGGCTTCTGCTTATTCGATGTAATAATTTCAATCTGATCCCCGCTTCTGAGCTTATAGCTTATTGGGACTAACTTATGATTCACTTTTGCACCTATGCATTTTGAACCAATGGCACTATGGATTGAAAATGCAAAGTCTAATGCACTTGATCCAACTGGCAACATCTTTACATCCCCCTTTGGCGTATAGACATAAATTTCTTCCGCAAGAAATGATGTGGTAAAGTCTTGAAGAAAATCAATTGAGCTTATGTCGTCGTTACCCAACACTTCACGTATTTGGGAGAACCACTTATCAAATCGATCCTGATCTGCGCCACCTTCCTTGTATTTCCAATGAGCGGCAAGTCCCTTTTCGGCAATTTCATTCATCCGTTTCGACCGAATTTGTACTTCAACCCATTTCCCTTGTGGACCCATTACAGTAATGTGCAATGCTTCATATCCATTTGATTTGGGATTACTGAGCCAATCCCTCAATCGATCAGGGGATGGATTGTACATATCGGTGATGACAGAGTATATTTTCCAGCAAGCCTCCTTTTCGAGTTCAGAATTGGTATCGATAATAATTCGAATGGCAAAAAGGTCATATACTTCTTCGAATTCAACATTCTTTTTTTTCATTTTGTTCCAAATCGAATGAATTGATTTGGGACGCCCATATATATCATATTCGTATCCAGACTTATCAAGTCTTTCTTTTACGGGCTTTATGAATTCGTTTATATACCTAGAGCGTTCACGCTTTGTATCCGAGAGCTTCCGTGCAATTTGATGATAGATGTCTGGTTCCAAATACTTCATGGAGAGGTCTTCCATTTCCGTCTTCACATTATAGAGACCCATTCTGTGCGCTAACGGAGCATAAACATATACCGTTTCTGAAGATACCTTCAACTGCTTATCACGCTTCATGCTATCAAGCGTACGCATATTATGAAGGCGATCGGCCAATTTGATAAGGATAACCCTTGGGTCATCAGTAAGCGTCAATAATATCTTCCTACAATTTTCGGCCTGCTGTGTGGTGTTATTATCAACTACCGTGGAAATCTTGGTAAGCCCATCAATAATTTTTGTGCTTTCAGACCCAAATTCTTGTTGAATATCTTCAAGCGTAATGTCTGTATCCTCAACAGTATCGTGCAAAAGGGCACAGATGGTAGACCGAACGCCTAAGCCGATTTCTTCAACACAAATCATGGCTACTGATAATGGGTGAAAAATATAGGGCTCCCCACTTTTTCGACGCATGGTTTTGTGGGCTTCAACAGCAATCTCGAATGCTGCTCGAATCAATTCTTTATCTCCCGTCTTCAGTTTTGGCTTTAATGTGCGCAATAATGCCCTATAGCGCCTAACTATTTCCCTTTTCTCCTGCTCGTCGTTCAGGCTATAGGCTGGTTGCTGGATAATATTTTCTATTGCATCCATCTAAACCAAAATTACTAAAATTCGACTTGAATGCCTTTTTTTAATCATTAATTACTACCTTTGCCCCCCTATTATAAGGAGAGGTTGCCAAACAGGCAATAAGGTTAGCGCGGGTGTGGTGAAATTGGTAGACACGCCAGACTTAGGATCTGGTGCCGCAAGGTATGGGGGTTCGAGTCCCTCCACCCGCACATCCTCTCCTTTCTTTAACAAAAATTTCTATGGCACAGATTTCAAGAGAACAAATAGCCCCTTTACACGAAAGACTCAAAATAACAGTAAGCGCTGCAGATTATACGCCAGGCTTCGAAAAAGCATTAAAGAATTATGCCAAGTCGGCTAATATCCCTGGCTTTCGTAAAGGCATGGTACCAATTGGCGTAATCAAACGTATGCATGGCGCTGCAGTTTTTACAGAAGAGGTGCTTCATTCTATTGAAAATGAGTTAACGAAATATGTTCAGACTGAAAATATTTCATATTTAGGTCAGCCACTTCCTGAAGACGAAAACGATCCGGGTACATTTAACCATAATGAGCCTAAAGACTATTCTTTCTCTTTTGAAATTGGATTGAAACCTGAATTTAGTCTTCCGAACTTTGAAACACTTCCCACTACATTGAATGTCGTTGAGGTAACGGATGAGATGATTGAAGAGGAAATCAACAGGATGCAACAAAGGTTAGGTAACATGACCGAACCTGAAACAATTACTAGAGAAGAAGACGTTCTCAATGTACGTTTTGAAAAATCTGATGCAGCTGGAGTAGTTGAAGAAGGTGCAGCATCAAAGGAAAATTCTCTACTTCTTAAATATTTCAGTGAAGCTACCCGAAAAGAATTGATGGGTAAGAAGAAAGATGATACACTAGTCATTCAGCTTTCATCAGCATTTGAAGACAAAGAAAGAGAATGGGTTGCTGAGGACCTTGGCTTAGCTAAAGATAAGGCAGAAGATATGGCGCAGTATTTTAAACTCCATTTAACAAAATTGGGTTTTGTAGAAAAGAGAGCACTCGATGAAGCTTTTTTCAAAGAAGCTATTCCTGGTAAAGAATTAAAAACTGAAGAAGAGTTTAAAGCTGAAATCCGCAATCAAATAAATGCATACTGGAAACACCAAGCACAACATTTACTTGAGCATGAAGTGTATCACATTTTGTCAGAAAATACGAAAATGGATTTTCCAGAAACATTCTTAAAAAAATGGTTGCTTAAATCCAACGAGAACAAGCAAACAGAAGAAGATATTGAGAAAGAATTTCCAACCTTCCTAAATCAATTAAGGTGGACTCTTGTAAGCAATGAAATTGCAACTATAAACTCTGTTCAAGTTAGCAGAGAAGAAATCATGGATAGTCTTCGTCAACAACTCATGGGGTATTTTGGCTCTATGAATATGGGGGGCAATTACGAATGGCTTGACAGCTATGTAGAACGATTGATGGGCGATGAGAAGCAAGTTGAAAGTGCTTACCAAAGGGTATTCAGCTCTAAGGTT
>CANKGM010000279.1 GCA_947481355.1 Chitinophagaceae bacterium | reverse complement strand
ATTAGGGTATGATGCTAAAGAAATTCATTCTGATTTAGAGCAGAACGAAAGAGAAGATGTACTTCTTGCCTTCTCATCGAAAAGACTACCTATATTAATTGCGACCGACATTCTCAGCAGAGGAATTGATATTGATCAAATTGATCTTGTAGTGAATTATGATGTACCTTCTGATGGTGAAGATTATGTTCACCGAATTGGCAGAACAGCTAGAGCTGAAACAAAAGGAACAGCCATTACTTTAATCAATCCTGATGATCAACACAAATTTCAGCGAATTGAGAAATTAATTGGAAAAGTGGTAGAAAAACTTGAGATCCCTGCTGAATTGGGTGCAGGACCATCGTATGGATCAACTGGTTTCTCACACAAACCTTCTCAGCGAACACAGAGTCTCAAAACAACAAATACTTCTCCTCGCAAACCCATTACAATTATTCCCAGATCAACTAAATAATTTCTATCCATTGTAAAAAAACAATGGATAGAAATTGTGTAAACTGCTATATGGTTACTCTATATAGTCTGGGGGGTGGTTTTTTTTTCAAGCTTATCATTTCGAAAAACAACAACACCATCAAAAACATCCACGATAACGGGTGAAGATTTATCAATATCCCCTGCAAGAATACGCTTAGATAATTGATTTATAATTTCCTTTTGTATAAGTCTTTTTAGTGGCCTTGCACCGAATTGAGGATCATAACCATTTTGCACTAGAAAGTCTAAAGCATAATCAGTGAAGTCCAACTCAATACCAGATTCTCTCACCAAACGTCTCAAGTTGCTCAGTTGAATCTCAATAATCTTCCTAACTTCTTTTTTCTTTAAAGGTTGGAACATAATGATTTCATCAACCCTATTCAAAAATTCAGGTCGAACTGTTTGCTTCAGTAAATTCATAACCTCCACACGAGCTGTTTCGGCAACTTTTTCTAAATCTTTAGTTCCTGCATTATCAAAGGCATCTTGAATCAGATGACTACCGATATTGCTCGTCATAATGATGATGGTATTTTTAAAATTAACAACTCGTCCTTTGTTATCCGTTAATCTCCCATCATCAAGCACTTGCAATAATACATTCCATACATCTGGATGTGCTTTTTCTATTTCATCAAGCAATACAACACTATATGGCTTTCTTCGAACAGATTCGGTGAGTTGACCTCCCTCTTCATAACCCACGTAACCTGGAGGAGCGCCTACCAATCTAGAGACTGTATGTTTCTCCTGGTATTCACTCATGTCGATTCGTGTCATTAGTTTTTCATCATCAAATAAATAGGAAGCCAATGTTTTAGCCAGTTCGGTTTTTCCGACACCTGTAGTACCTAAGAAGATAAATGAACCAATTGGACGATTGGGATCTTGCAGTCCTGCCCTACTTCTCCGTATTGCATCTGCTACGGCTGTAATGGCTTCTTCTTGTCCAACTACACGTTCATGAAGATGGTCTTCAAGATTCAGCAATTTTTCCATGTCGCTCTGTAGCATCTTGGAAACAGGTATTCCGGTTGCCTTGGCTACGTTCTGAGCAATATCTTCAGCATCTACTTCTTCTTTTAATAATCGCTTTTCACCTGTTTTTAATAGCTCTGCTGAAAGTTCTACAATCAATTCTTCCTTGTCTTTTATCTTACCGTACCGGATTTCAGCTACTAAACCATAATCGCCTTCACGCTCTGCCTTTTCAGCTTGAAGTTTCAATTGTTCGATATCCGCTTTTGCTTGTTGTACTTTTTCTAGCAACTCTTTTTCTTCCATCCACTTTGCCTTAAGGGTATCACGCTCAACTGTCAAACTTCCCAGCTCAGTATTGAGCTCCTTCATTTTCACGTCATCATTCTCTCGTTTAATAGCTTCTCGCTCAATCTCAAGTTGACGTATTTGTCTTTCAAGTTTATCCAATTCCTCTGGCATCGAATTCATTTCTAGCCTTAATTTGGCAGCACTTTCATCAATTAAATCAATAGCTTTATCAGGAAGAAAGCGATCGGTGATATACCTATTCGATAATTCAACAGCCGCGATAATGGCTTCATCTTTAATTCGAACATGATGATGCGTTTCGTAACGATCTTTCAATCCACGCAAAATCGAGATAGCATCTTCGATTCCAGGTTCATCAATCATCACTTTTTGAAATCTTCTTTCAAGTGCCTTATCCTTCTCAAAGTACTTTTGGTATTCTGAAAGAGTAGTTGCTCCTATTGCCCTCAGTTCTCCTCTTGCTAAGGCTGGTTTTAGTATATTGGCAGCATCCATTGCGCCTTCACCGCCTCCAGCTCCGATTAAAGTATGAATTTCATCAATAAATAGGATGATTTCACCATCACTTCCAGCAACTTCTTTTACTACACCTTTTAATCGCTCTTCAAATTCTCCTTTGTATTTAGCACCAGCAATTAATAACCCCATATCCAAGGCATAAATCAACTTACTTTTTAAGTTTTCAGGAACATCCCCATTTAAAATACGCATCGCCAAGCCTTCAGCAATAGCTGTTTTACCAACGCCAGGTTCACCAACTAAAATGGGATTATTTTTAGAACGTCGAGTTAAAATATGCAGGGTACGCCTAATCTCTTCATCTCGACCAATGACAGGGTCTAGTTTACCAAGACGAGCCATTTCGATTAAATTTTTGGCATATTTATTTAATGCATTGAACTGTGTTTCTTGAGTTTGACTTTTAACAGTCTCTCCTTTTCGTAACTCCTGTATAGCTTGAATCAAGCCCTTTTCAGTTAATCCTGACTCTTTTAGCAGTTTGGCTGTAGTATCAGTTCCCATAACTAATGCCAGCATAATATGTTCGGGTGTAACAAATTCATCTCCAAATTTGCTGATAACTGATCCAGCCCGAAGTAAAAGACTATTGGCATCTCTGCTTAATGATTGTGCAGGTTCTGCATCAGATTTAGGCAACTTCTGCAATGCTTCATTTAACTTCGTGTTTAACAATTGAATCGAAACATTATTCTTTTTGAGCAAATAGTCAACTGGTGATGTCTTTTGTTCTAAAAGTGCATGTAATATATGGTCATTTTCAATGGTAGGATTTCCTGCATTAAAAGCCATCTGTTGTGCAGATTGAATTGATTCAGCTGCTTGTATGGTATAGTTATTTAAATTCATAGTATAGATTTTATAAATTAGATTACTCAAATAAACATCCACTTCTAAAAAATGGAAATTATGTCATATTATT
>CANKGM010000278.1 GCA_947481355.1 Chitinophagaceae bacterium | reverse complement strand
CCTGGTTTGCTGGGGAGAAAGAAAAGAATGATAATGTTGGCATTTGGATGGTTAAAGGATCTCCTCGTCATTGGTCTGCTCCAAAACAAATTGCAAAAATCAGAAATGATGCACACTGGAATCCTGTTTTATTTCAATCTCCTGCAGGAAAACTATTTTTATTTTTCAAAGTTGGAAAGGAGATCGAACAATGGGAAACATGGGTTAAGTCTTCAGATGATAATGGCGAAACCTGGACTGACGCATACGAACTTGTTAAAGGTGATAAAGGCGGTAGAGGTCCTGTTCGTAGTAAACCCATTGTACTATCTGATGGTTCTTGGTTAGCAGGCTCTTCGCATGAGTATAAAGGATATCATGTGTTTACAGACAGAAGCATTGACAGTGGAAAAACATGGCAGGCAACTCCTTACTTGAAACTAGCCGACACAAGCTTGCAAAACAAGGAGCTTATCCAACCTACATTATGGGAATCAACTCCCGGCAATATTCATATGCTTATTCGTAGTGAATTAGGGATTATTTGTCGTAGTGATTCAAAAGATTATGGAAAGACATGGGCCCCGATTTATAAGACAACATTGCCTAATCCAAACAGTGGGATAGATGTAACAAAGCTACCTGGAGATGTATTGGTTTTAGCCTATAATCCTGATAACAGAAATGATGGTGATAGAGCACCACTTCTTTTGGGCGTGTCATTTGATAATGGACTTACGTGGCCAAAGAATTTAAATATTGAACAGGGTAAAGGTGATGATGAATTCTCCTACCCTGGATTGATTAATTTCGGAGATACTGTGGCAATATGCTATACATGGCAACGCAAAAACATCGCTTTTTGGATGGGAACAAAAAAGGATCTTCTAAAATAATTATACAGCTTTTATTCCTAAACGATCACACCAACCCATGAAGGTTGCATGCACGCCATCCAATGTTTGCATTTCTTGACTAGTCAATGGGGTAGGACTAGTTCTGCTAACTGGAAGTATATTAAGTCCACGTTTGTGTAAGAAATACTTCGAGCTCATTGGATATGAAGTAGAAATAATAGAATCAGCTTTGGTTAATTCGGTTTGAAGCCATGCTACTTCTTTTTGTAGCTTAGGATCATTAGCATGATTACACATCCAAACAAAAATCTCAGGATAAAAATTGCCAGCAATAGCACTCATCCCTTTAGCTCCATGCTGTAAGGCATTCATGGTGTTTGGCGTATGTGCATCATAAAATTCAATTCGATTGCCTTTTATTAAATCTAGTTTTGCTTTTACTAAGGGGAAATCGAGTGAAGTATCTTTATGATATACCAAACGATTGGTGTCAAGCAATGAAGTGAATGTTTGAGGGGTTAAAATACGTTTGTATGGTGCAGGGCATTCATAGGTGCCCATTGGAATATTATCGGTAAGGTCAAAGAATTCATGAAAGTTTGATAACATGATTTCATCGGACTCTTCTTTTTTTGCGAAGTGACTGGTGATGAGAATTACAGCATTTATTCCTGTATGGTAAATCTGCTTAGCGAATTCAGCTCGCTCTTTGTTTGTGTCGCCAAATGACCCGGTAGCAACAACGGGCATGCTGCCATTTACATGCTTAACGACATGCCTAGTTAAGGATAGTCTTTCTTCAGGAGTTAAGGCGTACATTTCACTGCTAAGGCAGTTTGCAAAAAACCCTTTTACACCTGCTGCAATATAGAAATCAATTAAGGCAGATAATGTGTTAAAATCAATCTTCCCTTCTTGTGTGAACGGGGTAACCATAACCGGCACAAATTTTTTTTCGTTGTTATCTGACATAATTAAATGATTTGATTCGAAGATATTATTGCTTTTTGTTGTTTGTGAAAATAGATGTTGACTAGGAAGTCCTGCTAGTGCAAGTCCAATTGGCAGGACAGAAACCTTGCCTAAAAAATCACGTCTAGTTGAATGGTTTTTTTCAGTCATTCATGCATTATTAAAATAAAATTACTGAATCTTTTTTTGCTTTATAGAACTTTCTGCAACCTGAACTTTTATGACTAGTTTCTTTACAAGTTGATTATCATTCAACTTGATATTCGGTTTATGCAAATCTGTTGGAAATAATATAAAAAAGATCGAAGGATCTGATTTGTAAAATTTACCTGCTGCGGTGTAATGAGTGGCATCAACTGTATAGGGCTTAATGATTTTCGCTTGGGTACTGTCAGTTATGCCAATTTGATCAGAGCCACGAATTACATAATGAATATCTATGTATTGTCTATGTGATTCCCAAATTGTAGTGTCTTTTTCTCTCGCTGGCGCCTCTGAAATGGTGGCAAAAACGCGATCTCCAAGTATCGAATATTTGCCTACAACCAGTTCAGATAACGGCTGGTTTTTTAAGAACGAAAACGCACTATCCCATACTTCTTGGTTTGACATGTATTGTTCGTGAAATAATTTAATATTTGTGCTTTCATGTGGTGTTAAGGTTAATCCATTGGCCCATTTTCGCTGATGAAACCAATGTGTAGCTTTTCTATTATTTTTCTGGTCATGTTTATTTAGTACACGTGACGTTGTTTGTGCGTTGATCGCAGATGAATTCGCAACAATAAGTATTAATATAGACAAAAAGTATTTTTTCATTTAGCTGTTTTTGATTCAATTATTTTCAGTCATTTTTTTAAATACTATATATGGACTTGCCACGGTCGTCATATAGAGTGGATTCTGTTGACCTCCATTACTAGTGAAGCATTCAAATGGTGCACCTTCTTCTCCTCCTTTTCTGAAATCATGCAACTTCAAATCGGCGATATATTCATCCGCAAGCTTTTTCGCGCTCGCTAAGTCAGTTTTAGCCATGGCATAGCATACCCAACCAACGGGTGTTCCCCAATACGCACCATTTTGATAGGTGTTTTTCTCAGCAAGTGAAACCTCCCACATTGTTTCCTTGTTGAAGTCGTCAAATGTCATAACATGTCTAATGTTTCCATGATAGGACAAAGCGCCACCTTTATACCCCAAGGCTAGTGCCCTAGATGCTTTTGTTGTTTGTTCTCTATCAAGCATATCATAATAAATAGCTAATGCAGTTGCCCAGACATCAGCTTGTTGACTTTTGCCAGTAGATGATTTCAGCATTCCTTTCTCATTTTGAAATGCACTAGCTATGGACGATTTAATTTTTTTAGCAATTTCTAGATAGTGAGCTGATTTTTGTTTTTGTTCTGTTAGTCTAAAGCAATTCGATAACTGGAGCGCTGCTTT
>CANKGM010000277.1 GCA_947481355.1 Chitinophagaceae bacterium | reverse complement strand
GCACGAAGCCACTACGTCAAAAATTGGTGAAGACCAGATTTTTTATTGCAACCAACGAGGTATCGATACAGAATCAGCTGTTGCACTCATCATCAACGGATTTGCCAAAGAAGTAATGAATCAATTGCCTATGGAATTTGCCGTTGAAGCCCAAAAGCTTCTAGCAATTAGCCTTGAAGGCAGTGTAGGCTAGCCAATAATTTTTAAAAAGTCAAATGAAGCATATGTTAACCATCAATAATCTTCAAGCAAGAATTGAGGAAAAAGAAATTTTAAAAGGAATTAACCTAGACATCAAGCCTGGTGAGATACATGCCATCATGGGACCAAACGGTTCCGGCAAAAGTACCTTAGCGTCTGTACTAGCAGGCAGAGCGGATTATGAAGTGACTGGTGGCAGCGTTCAATTCAATGGCAAAGATTTATTGGAACTATCTCCAGAAGATCGTGCTAAAGAAGGTTTGTTTTTAGCCTTCCAATACCCTGTTGAAATACCAGGAGTGAGTACCACAAACTTCATCAAGTCTGCAGTGAATGAAAAAAGAAAATACCAAGGTCTTGAGCCACTTGATGCTGCTCAGTTCTTAAGAACGATGAAAGAAAAAATGAAATTGGTTGAAATAGATCAATCATTATTAAGTCGTTCGCTCAATGAAGGTTTCTCCGGTGGAGAGAAAAAAAGAAATGAAATTTTTCAAATGGCAATGCTTGAACCAAAGCTTGCCATTCTAGATGAAACCGATTCAGGATTAGATATAGATGCACTTCGCATTGTAGCGAATGGAGTAAACCAATTGCGTACAAAAGACAACGCTTTCTTAATCGTAACACACTATCAACGCTTGTTGGATTATATAGTACCGGATTTTGTACACGTTTTGTACAATGGAAGAATTGTAAAATCAGGCACCAAAGAACTTGCCTTTGAGCTTGAAGAAAAAGGATACGACTTCATCAAAGCAGAAGTGAATGAAGCTACAGCATAAGTAAAAGTAAGAACACGTAAAAGCACATGATGGACGCTAAGATTTTTTTCAACGACATATACAAACACCAAGATCAACCTTCTGATCTTCTCAGTGCATTTCAGCAAAAAAACTGGGATAGCTTTAGTGAGTTAGACCTTCCTTCCATCAAGCATGAGGAATGGAAGTATACTCGTATTAAAAATGTATTTTCAGAAGACTTACAATACAACCTCGACAAAAGTGATTTTTCGAAAGAAGAATTCGCTAAAGTAATACTACCAGGAACATCTGCTGCCAATTCACTGGTTTTCATCAATGGCATTTACCAGTCGCATTTATCACAGCTTACTGATGCTACAGAAAAATGGACTGTGAAATCCCTTAATGATGCATCAACCGATGAGGATGCAAAATTTGTAAAAGAACACTTAGGTTGTTCAAGCGTTTACCATAATGATGGAATCAATGCCCTGAGCGGAACATTTGCGGCACATGGCACATTCATCAAAGTGAAAAAGGGAAAGCAATTGTCCCAACCAATTGCAATCTATCATTTTTCAGATAGTCGGGCCGGATTTAGGTTTAGTCAGCCGCGAATATTGATTTCCATAGAAGAAAATGCAACTGCAACCCTGATTGAAACTTACCATAAAATCGGAAATCACCAAAGCCTAACGAATGAAGTGGTTGAAGTCTGTGTAGAAAAAGACGCACAATTCCGTTATATCAAAATCCAAAACGAAGGAGTTGATTCAAATCATACAGGAACAACTCAAATCAATCAACTAGGAAAATCAACTGCCCATGCCGTGACGATTTCACTAAGTGGTGAAATCGTTCGCAATAACCTAAACATGGTGATGCGTGCTGAGTACTGCGAGAGTCATATGTATGGCCTTTACTTGTTAAGCGGTAAGAGTCAGGTGGACAATCACACCATAGTAGACAATGCCATGCCAAACTGCTTGAGCAATGAATTGTATAAAGGCATAATGGATGATAGTTCAACAGGTATTTTCAATGGAAAAATATTTGTTAGAAAAGATGCACAAAAAACAAACGCGTATCAATCCAATAAAAATATCCTACTCGGAGAAAATTCATCAGCCAATACAAAACCACAATTGGAAATATTTGCTGACGATGTAAAATGTTCTCATGGATGCACTATCGGAAAACTAGACGAGGACGCGTTATTTTATTTACGCGCCCGTGGAATTTCCGAACAGAATGCTAAGGCATTACTCTTGCATGCATTTGCAGCAGACATCCTTCAGCAAATTGAATCAGAAGAATTAAGAAATTACATAGATAGCTTAATATCAGAACGACTTACACTCACTATTTGATATAGTATTTATGACAGACCATATACCATTTGATGTTGAGCAACTCCGTGAACTTTTTCCTATTCTTAAAAGAAAGGTAAAAGGGAAAGACCTTGTTTATTTTGATAACGCTGCAACATCTCAAAAACCACAATCAGTGGTGGATGCTATCTCAAATTATTACAGCACATACAACGCAAACATTCATAGAGGCCTTCACACCTTAGCCGACGAAGCCACAGCTGCCTATGAAGAATCAAGAGTATCAGTCAAACAATTTATTGGCGCTTCTACACACGAAGAAATCATCTTTACGAAAGGAACTACAGAAGGCATCAACCTCGTTGCTTCATCATGGGGAAGAGCAAACCTTAACCCTGGAGATGAAATTATTATTTCAACACTAGAACACCACTCAAATATTGTTCCCTGGCAAATGATTGCCGAAGAACGTGGTGCCAGTATCAAAGTAATACCAATTGATGATAATGGCGTGTTAGACATAAATGCATTCAAGAAACTATTGAATGAAAAAACTAAAATCGTTTCCATCATTCATGTATCCAATGCACTTGGTGTAATTAATCCAGTAGAAGAGATTATTTCACTAACACATCAGAACGGTTCACTGGTAATGCTAGACGGTGCACAATCAGTAGTTCATTTAGACATAGATGTACAAAAATTGGATTGTGACTTCATGGTATTCTCAGGACATAAAATTTACGGACCAACTGGCGTGGGTGTAATGTATGGGAAAAAAGCATTGCTTGAAGCCATGCCACCCTACCAAGGTGGTGGTGAAATGATCAAGGAAGTGACGTTCGAAAAAACGACCTACAACGAACTCCCTTTTAAATTTGAAGCAGGCACTCCAAACATTGCAGATGTTATCGCGTTAAAAACCGCAATCGATTTCATCAACAAACAAGGGAAGAATCGTATGCGCGAATACGAAGAAACATTGCT
>CANKGM010000276.1 GCA_947481355.1 Chitinophagaceae bacterium | reverse complement strand
ATGGCAGGGCTATTTGAATGCTTACACGTATTGTAGTATTCAGCATACATTTTTCTGTATGCTTCAAATTCAGGAATCAATTTTGATTTTATTGATGCAGTATCACTTAAGTCCTCTGATGGAAGAAGTGGTAAGATAAGTGGACTGATTTTTGTTCTAAGAAAATGATCTGGACAGCTTGTTCCCAATGGTGCTAATCTGTTTAAATCATTCGAGTTGATAAATTCCAATACTCGTTCATCGTCTGTAAAATGTCCAATCATTTTTTGTTGTGATGAACATAAACCTCTTAGAATTGGAGCAATTTCTGCAGCTTGCTCAATTCGTTTGGCAGCTTCCAATGAACTGATTTTTTGTCCACCAAACGTTGTTTTACCTGCTATTTTAGAATTGATGAATTCTGCGCATTGTTCTATAACCTCTAATGAATTAATATAGCATTCATATGCAGTATCCCCCCATGTAAATAGTCCATGAGATCCTAGCATGATTCCGCGAATTTCCGGGTTTTCATCTAGGCATTTTTTCAATTGCAGTCCAAGGTCAAATCCTGGTTTTTGCCATCCCACCCAACCGATTTTTCCGCCGAAAAGTTCTTTGGTTATTTGCTCACCATCTTTAGATGCAGCAATGGCAATGGCAGCATCTGGGTGAAGATGATCGATGTGTTTAAAAGGCAGAAATCCATGTAATGGGGTATCTATTGAAGGCGCTTTTGAATCTAAATCAAATATGCAGTGATTGAATAATGCAACCATTTCATCTTCGTGCTCAATCCCACGGTATACATTGGTGAGGCTTCTTAATCTTTCTGTATATAGGGCCGCCAATCCACTCTTTTTTAGTGTGCCTAAATCACCCCCGGAACCCTTGACCCACATCACCTCTGTTTCAGAACCCGTCAATGGGTCTTTGGAAATCACTTTACACGATGTGTTCCCGCCGCCATAATTAGTAAGGCGTAAATCTGCGCCTAATAAGTTTGATCTGTATATTAGAAGGGCAACCTCATCATGTTTAATTTTTTCTGCATCTTGTTCATTCCAGAGATAAGAGACGTTTTTGAAATTCATTGGTTGATATAATTTGATGTTAATTTGAGGAATTAATTTATGCTTGGCAAAGTAAAACTTTATTTTTTGATTAATTCATTGCTAAGCAGGGCTAAATATCTTATTTGATTGCATTTCCAATGCCCACAATGATCACTGAAGCTATGATGGTGAGTATGCCAAGGATAATCGTTCTGATTGTTTTTGCTGATGTTCCCTTCCACTCTTTTAATACTATTCCCCAAAGATTTGAAACGAGTATGATAAAGGCCATATGTAAGATCCATGAACTTGCTCCATTACCTAATTTACTTTCTCCCATTCCGTAAAAAAAGAATTGCAAAAACCATGTAGTGCCTGCAATAGCAGAGAACAGGTAGTTGTTAAATAGTGGTGTGTTCTTGTTGGTATAATCGCTGAATGATTTATTTCTAGTATTCAATATAATACACCAAATGATATTGGTCGTTAGGCCACCCCATAACAAAACAACATAGGTCACGTTATTTTGAAACAGAGGATTATATCCAAGCTCAACCGCTTTTTCTGCCATAGGTTTTCCTGCCTCTATACCGAAGTTAAAGCAGGCGCTAAGTATACCTGAAACAATCGCTACAAATAGTCCGGTTTTGATATTGAATTCTTTGACTGTTTCTTTTTTCTTTTCATCAGGAAGTTCTTTTTCTTTCATCATCCCCGCTTTTCCTGAGATAAAGATGCCAGTTAAGCAAACGATTACACCTAGAATCACAAGCTGTCCACCTGTGTTGGAAAGCAAATCAGTCAAACTTGTCTTTCCTTCCTTCGGAAAAATATTATAGTATATTGATGGAACCAATGCTCCAAATGCAGAGCAAAAGCCAAGGACAACAGAGTTTCCTAGTGACATACCGAGATAACGAACTCCTAGTCCGTAAGTAAGTCCACCAATACCCCAAAGTAATCCCATTAGAAATGTAAAAAAAAGAACAGTATGGTTGGTGGATGAAATGATTTCTGCAAATCCAGGGATTGTTAGGTACGCTGCAACTGGCGGTACAATCAACCAAGAAAATAGGCCGCCAATTATCCAATAGCTTTCCCATTTCCATCCTTTCACTTTACTGAAAGGCATGTAAAAACTTCCGGATGCAACTCCTCCAATGAGGTGAAATAATACGCCAAAAAGCACTCCCATGTTATAAGTTTTGGTTTTTTCCTGTTTTATGTTTTAAAACAGGCTTAAAAGATACAACATATATTAATTTTCATGGAAAATGAGACTGATTAAGTGGCTTAGTCTGTCTTGTGGATAAATTTAATAGCGATAGTCTATTATCCCCTCCAATAGAATCAGGTAAGGTCGGTTATCTTTGTACAATAAATAGCATCATGGAAGTTAAAACGGAATCACTTAATGCCCTTTTTAATAGATTAAAAGGTCTTGGGTTTATAGAAAGATTGTTTGGATGGAATAAAGTTCAAGCTTTATTATCAGACGCATCTTCTGAATTAGGCGCTTTGCAGCATGCAGTTGGAGACTTAAAAGAGCAATCAAATAAAAAGGAAAATCTTATTTCTGATTTAAGGAAGGATATTGAAGTGTTAAAAATTTCAGAGTCATCATTAAATAATATATTATCTCAGAAGAATACGGAGGTGGAGAATTTACGTGATGGAGGAATCAAAGTGAAGCAATTGTATGCAGCAGAGCAAGAAGCAAGACGGCAAAAAGAAAATGCATTGCAAGAATTGAATTTCGAGAAGGCGCAAATTTCAGATCGCAATAACCAGATATTAAAAGAATTGCAAGAGGTAAAAGCAGAACTTGCAGGGTTATATAAAAATGAGGAGTTTAGAAAAACGGAGCATAATGAATCCCTTACTTCATTAAAAACAATACAAGAAAACATTAAAGAAGAGAGGAGATTAGAGCAAGAGAAAATAGAGCAAAAAGAGCAGGATAGAATGGATAAAATCCGAGCCACTTGGTTAGATCATCAGCAGCAAGCTCAACAGTTCATCAAGACTATTTGTTCTAAATATACAATTGAATATGCAGATGAAGTTCCTTTTAAAGGTACGCCAGACAATACTATCCGCATAGCGAGTGAGTATATTGTATTCGACGCAAAAAGTCCTGCAGGCGAAGACCTTACAAATTTTCCATTATATATCAAGGCACAAGCTGAAGCGGCTAAGAAATATGCAAGTCAAGAAGACGTACGTCGGGATAT
>CANKGM010000275.1 GCA_947481355.1 Chitinophagaceae bacterium | reverse complement strand
TTTTCTACGGATGGAATCCAATGATGTTGAACAAAATCACTATGTAAGGGATGACTTGCATAGTAGTCATATTCTTCTTGGGTATTGAATTCCATGATTATCCCATAGTCAAAGTCATTCTTTTTACTTGTTTGTTTAGCGGACTGGAAATTAAGGATACCTGGAATAGCGATTAGCGTATTTACTGCCTCGAAAAATAATTTCTCTTCAACAGAATCTTTAGGATACCTAAGTGTGAAGAACACGGAATGCGTCATGCTTTTATTTTATTTTTTGAAATTCTCTGATTAGGTCGTGTGCAATACGTTTATATCCTTTGTCAGATGGGTGTAGCCCATCATACGTTAGCTGTATGGCTTTCTCTGGGTATGGATATTCATCTGTTGCAGTATTGAATGGAACATCAATAAAGTCTGGGTATTTATATTTTTTATAGGCTCCTGTAGAAGGATCTTTCAGCCATTTAAAGTGTACAAGTTTTGCATGATCCATTCCCTTTTTATGGTATAGGTCAACCAGTCCAACTTTTTCATGTTGTGCAATGTCAGCAATAGCATTTGCCACTGCTTCGAGTTGTTGCCCATCCTTTTCTCTATATGAACCGTATGCGTTATTTTCAAAATCGTTGATATAAACAAAATCAACTCGTTGCATAGGAGTGATCAGTATAATTTTTGCTTGTTTATTTAAAGAATGCAGTTTATCTATTATGACTCTGAATGCCCCATAAATTGTATTTGTTCCTGTATTATTTTCATAATCCTTGAATGAACCAATAAGTTTTCCGCTCCACCAATCATTGGTACCCAAAAAAACAGAGTAGACATCAGCTTTTGGAATTCCAAGTTTTTCAATTTCATGTGCGATGTTTGTTGCCGTCCAACCATTAAACCCTTTATTGATGTAATGTATATTTGGAAGCTTTTCGACCACTTGAGTCATGTAACCCTTTGTGATGCGATTTCCAGTTTCATCCTGATGATCATTTAAATACGTGATTGAATCTCCTATAGCAACCCATGTTAATTCTTTCGGGGTGAAGGAAAAATATATAATGGAAATGAGGAGCACTATAATTACTCTTTTCATAAAACTTATTTAATTAGAAATAAATGTATTGAATAATTACAAATTATATTCTTCTTACTAAGAAGTATTTAATCATAAAATCAATTTAACATCTGAATTTTCATATTTTTATTCAACATGATTTTTTGGCAATTATATATCTTTACTTTCAAAAGACTTAATGAATAAAATCACTGTTTCATCACAGATTAACGCTTCGATATCAACAGTATGGGACTGTTGGACAACCCCTCAACATGTTCAGGAATGGAATTTTGCAAGTAATGACTGGCATTGTCCTAATGCAACCAACTCTTTTGTGGTTGGTGGAGAATTTCACTATATCATGGCTGCTAAAGATGGGTCAGTAAACTTCGATTTTTGGGGGACATTTGTAAAAATCAATCAACTTCAATCTATAGATATAGTATTGGGAGATGGACGTGAGCTGTCTGTGTTTTTTGAAGAAACACCGGATGGCACAAACGTAACAGAAATATTTGAACCAGAAGAAGTCAACTCATTGGAGCTTCAACAAATGGGATGGCAGACGATCTTAAACAACTTCAAACACTACGTTGAATCGATTTAGTCTTGTTTTGGTTTAGCATGTAACAATTCCATTCCTGTTGAAAATCGTGGCT
Organism: Chitinophagaceae bacterium; assembly: GCA_947481355.1. Lineage (GTDB taxonomy): Bacteria > Bacteroidota > Bacteroidia > Chitinophagales > Chitinophagaceae > Pollutibacter. The sequence goes on along the minus strand of CANKGM010000275.1, from coordinate 1,558 downwards.
TGAATCCAGTCCACGTTTTTTCATTAGAATTCTCCTGAATGGTAAGGTATTTTTCATTGGACTCATTCTTCAATTCAATACCCAAAAAGGCTGTGATGAAATGTTGATTAATATTATTAATCCGATGTTCATCCCATGATGGTTCAGCATAGTGTCCGTATTCATTGAAATTAACACCTGGCATTAGGGTAGCCGCTGGGGGAGGATTTGGTGCTACGTTATGACGTGCATTCATATACGTTAATAAGTACCGATTTGAATTTGTGGCTCCACGGTAGATGGCTTTGATACCATCTTCGTATCCTGATACATCATCTAAATTTCCCGCAATGAAGAACGTAGGAACTTTCAACCCTTTTAATCCTTCTGCATCCCAAACACCTCGTTGCATTCCCCATGGGGCAAAGGCTACAACTGCCTTTATTCTTTGATCATACGATTCATTAAATTCAGGATCATTTGTAATGCGCGATTTTATGGCATGACTTCCACCAGATAGTTGTGCAAACATGGTGTCTAGTTTTTTGCTGTAACCTGCACCAGCAGCGTTCAACACACCATAGCCACCCATTGAGTATCCAATGATACCGGTATTGTTTGCATCTACAATTCCGGATAAGAGATGTTTGCTCCCAACTTCACTCCATGTTGCTACTTGATTTAATACAAATAGGATGTCTTTCGCTCGGTTAAGTAATGTGCTATGAAAACCTGCTCGATCACTATACGTAGATTCTGTATGCCCAATGGCTACAACTACATATCCTTTTGATGCTAGATTTTCAGTCAGGTAAGTTAATAAAAGTCTTGAGCCAGGATAGCCATGGGATACTATGATCAAGGGAGACTTGCCAATGGATTGGTCCGGTTTCGCATTGCGAACAGCTCTGCCTAAAAATGAAAATGGAATGAATGGCCTGGCAGTGTCATTATATATACCTAATGTTTCGTGGTAGGTTACTACTTGTTTTTTCCCCTCTTTGATTTGAGCAGGATACCATATTTCTAGTGTTAAGTGCCTATCGTATAATGGATCAACTCCTGCTACAGAATGCAATACATCAATTTGATTTTTATGAATTACCTCAACTTTATGTACACCAACAGCATGGTTACCTCTAGGAGATAATTCAGGTGCGTCTGGAAGTGCATCTCCGTTAATGAATATTGAATTTTTGTCTTGAGCTATGGCATGATTAACATAACACAATTGGAAAAATAATGTAGCTATTATTGCGAGTTGTACACGGAATAGTAAAGATTTCATGATGCTATTTAATTTTTTATGAATTATACTTTTATGAAAATGCCTTTTTTGTAAAGCATCCAACAAGGGATGGATACAATACTAACAAATAATAATGCATACATCCATGAAACTAATTCAGGAATCATGCCCAATGAAGTAAAGTAATTGAAGAAATGCATATTGAGTGTGTTACCTCCTATGTTCAAGCTGTAAAAAATCAAAGCCAATACATCTCCCAATACGTAGGCGCTAATGGCGTTGACTCCAAACACTACTCCAATTTTTGAGTACATGCTATATGGTAGTACA
>CANKGM010000274.1 GCA_947481355.1 Chitinophagaceae bacterium | reverse complement strand
TTGATGTTTCCGGTATTATTTCCATAAGCCCTATAACGAAGCTTATTGATATACATAACCGCATTGGCTTTCTCTTCGTTGCTTGTACCGCGTGCAGCAGCTTCAGCATAAATTAAATATTGTTCAGCTAACCTAAAGAGAGGGAAATCGATATCTACCCATGTTAAACTTGAACCTTGGCTATTGTCTTTCTTTATATTTCTGAATTTAGAAACTGCAATTCCATCTTTAAAGTTGCTGATGTCGTTGATTTCCATATTTTGTCCAGATGTAAAGAATTGAGCACGCTTATCTTTAGTACCGTTAATGTCTGGGAATAACGCAGGTAAGTTTTTGGTTGTACGTAAGCCAAACCATCCCCCATCAATTCCGTAGTTTGCAGCAACCATATCACCACCTACTGGTGCGTGAGTAAGGAAAGTAGTACCACCCCAGTTCTGCGTTTTAAGTCCGTCATAGTTAATTGTCAAAATGAATTCACTCGTATTCGTATGGTTATCAGCCAACATAAGTTCTCTGTAATTATCGATGAGCTCATAGCCAGCATCAATAACTTTTTTCGCATAAGAAAGTGCTTGTGGATATTGATCTTGACCGGTATACGTTTTGGCATTTAGGAAAAGTCGTGCAAGCAATGCTTGAGCAGCAGCTTGATCAGCTCTACCATATTCGTTTTGTCTCGCAGCAGGGAGCATCGATTCAATAGTAGTAAGTTCTGATTTGATGTATTCAAACAGGTCTGATGCTTTGACTTGCTTCGGCGTAAATGATCCTAACGCATTCTCATCAGTAACCCACGGCACATTACCAAATAGGTCTAGCAATGCCCAATATTGAAAGGCCCTTAAAAAGCGAGCTTCTGTTTTGTAGTTTTTGATTTCTTCAGCATCTGCACCAGTAATACCGCGAGCAGCAAGGTTCTCATCAGAGGCTTGACGAATAAAATCATTACACAACGTGATTTGATAAAATGAACGGTAGTAAACTCCTGTTAACATGGGGTTGCTAGAAGACCAGTTCATTTTATGAAAATCAGGTAGACCTGGATCTCCCCAAGCTACTACGGCTTCATCTGTACTAAGTTCTTGTGCTTTCCAGAACAAGCGGAGGAAATCAGAAAACCCTTCATCCATTCCTTGGATATCACCATTACCAGCAGGACCTTGGTTACCTGTGGTGGCAAAACTTCCATAAACTTTAGAAAAGGCTTGCTTGTATCCATCAGCAGTTTTATATACCTGCTCAGAGGTAATGTCATTGAGTGGCAACAATTCTAATTTCTTTGAGCAGGATGACATTAATCCAGCAAAAAGCAAGAACGCTGTAACTGTGTTTATATATGTCTTTTTCATATTCATCTGTTTGTTCAGTTATCAATTAAAAATCAAGGTTAACACCTAATACAAAAGTCCTAGGCCTTGGATAAATATTATTATCTATACCTCCATTGATTTCTGGATCAAGTCCATTGTATTGAGTAAGGACAAATACATTTTGCGCATTTGCACTTAAACGGAGGTTAGCTTTATTCTTGAACACTTTACCAACATTATATCCAACGCTGATATTATCAAGTCTTAAGAACGAAGCATTTTGAACATAATAGTCTGAGAAGAAATAATTTGAACCATTTCCGCTCAAGCCTGTCCTCAACAACTCGCTTGATGTATTGCTGATGAAGCCAATTGGATTAAGAATGTTTCTAACAGTACCGCCAGATGAAACACCATTATATAAGTAGTTTCCAATGTTTGAGCGGGCAACAAAACCAGCATTCCATTTTCCAACAGTCAAGTTAGAACTCAAGCCAAAGAACATACGTGGATCAGCTCCTTTGTATTGATAAAGATCTTGTTCGTTGATGATACCATCACGGTTCAAATCGGAGAACAAGTTATCAATAGGTTTTCCATCTTCACCATACACTTGCTTATATACAAAGTAAGCACCTCTATTGTAGCCAACTGAATGGATCAAAATAGTGCTACCCAATCCTATACCTCCAAAACGAGCACCTGCATAGTTTGGATCATCAGAAATGGTAAGTTTCGTGATTTTATTTTGGTTAAGTGTTGCATTGAAAGAAACATCCCAAACCAGATTTTGTTTTTTAATAGGTTGGAAATTTAAGGTCAACTCAACCCCTTTATTTTCCATGCTGCCTACGTTAGCCACAATTTTGTTGGAGAAGTTTGTTCCTGCAGACTGGTTGATTTCATTCAACAAGTCTTTGGTTTCTTTTTTATACAATTCAATTGTACCACCGATTCGCCCTTCAAACAATCCGAAGTCTAATGCAATATTGCTTGTTGCGGTTTGTTCCCATTTACGGTTGAAGTAATATCCACCTGGGCGGAACATTTGATAGAAATTATTACCCAATTGGTACTGAGCAGTATTCGTACTTAGGTTATAATAAGAGATATAATCATAATATCCGATACCATCTTGTTGACCCGTTACACCATATCCAATTCTAAGTTTCAAATCAGAAATCACTTTGGAATCTTTTAAGAAAGATTCTTCTTTAATTTTCCATGCTGCAGCAGCAGAAGGGAATAAACCGAAGCGATTGTCTGCATTAAACTTAGATGATCCATCTTCTCTTATAGAACCTGTAAGCAAGAACTTATCAAGAATATTTAAATTCAATCGAGCGAGTTTTGAGCTCAAACGGTATTGTGGTTTGTCGAACTCAAAATTCGGAGTGCTTACAATTGTTTTGTCGTAGGTTAAATCAGAGAAATTATAGTTAGTGGTTAGGTAATCTTGGTACTCATAACCGGCTGTAAGATCAACACGTGTTCTCAATACTTTAATATCCTTAACGTAATTCAAGTAGGCATTGAGGTAGGTATTTTGTCTTTTTTGACTATACTCATTATTAACACCACCATGAAATACATTATTAATATCCTTAAAACGCATTGATGCTGAAGCGGCTACATCAGGAACAACAATAGTACCCTTTCCGTCCGCTATATCAGTTCCTACATTCACAACAGCCCTAAGGTCTGGTAAGAAATGAAATTTGTAGTCAACTACCAAGTTGGCTATATGCCTAGTTACATTGCTTTTGTCATCGCGTTGCATCAAAATACCTAGAGGATTTTTGGGCGACAACGATTTTAATCCATTCGATGAGCTTGGATCAAGCCATTCCCAATAACTACCATGTGCACGATTACCAGAATAAATGTCTTGAGTAGGATCAAAGTTAACCGCTGCGCCAATGGCTCCTTCATTAGCAAACTTTGATTGACTCATTGAAGACTTAACGTTGAAATCAATTTTC
>CANKGM010000273.1 GCA_947481355.1 Chitinophagaceae bacterium | reverse complement strand
TTTCTGCTAGATAATATCCATTGAGACCTGCATTAATTAAATTGAAAAAAATGGCACTAGACACAATGGCAAGTGGAATTTTTTTTGGTGTTGATTTTATTCTTAGTGGGTATATAATTGTTCTATTTAGGTAATGAAAAATCCAAACTGCAAATAATATCCATACATAGGAGATTAAAGATTGAGTTCCCATAATAAGGAAATAGATCATTATAGCTAGAGAAGGAAGTTCCATTACAAACCATCCTAGTTTATTATTGATGGTGATACCCCATTTTTCTGTAGTATGTCTTCCGAATGGTGCTTTAATGAAAAACATGGTAATATGCACAATCAATGCAATGCCAATCCATCCATATGAAATCCAATTCAGGGTTTGAGTGTTCATGAGGCTGAAATTACTTTATTTTCTATTTGCCAATTGAAAAAGTCGCGCAGTGTTTCTTCTAGCGGTCTTGGATTGTGGTTGAGTACAACTTTAGCTTTAGCGTGGTTCATGTTTGGATGCCCATTTCTAATTGCCTCAATCGATTCTTTTGTAAATGAGGGGGCTGATTTTGTGACTTTTGCATGGAATGAAACAAATGGTAGAATTCCGATCATTAGCCAATGTGGTATAATAAGATTAGGTGTTTTTTTACCTGTAACCTTGCGAATAGCTTCAGACAGTTCTTTGAAATCATAATATTTTCCAGATAGCAAATAGATTTCACCATCTTTCCCATGTTGAATTGCATTTACTATGGAAGACGCTACATCTCTAATATCTACTAAATCGTATCCGCCATCTGGTATTAGTGGGACTTTCTCATGATAGAAGTCGAGCAAAGCACTTCCCATTTTTGACGGTTTGAAATCGAAAGGACCTAATACGCAGCTTGGCCTTAGCACCATTACTTCTATGTCCTGACCTTTAGCACCATTTAATAGAATTTGTTCCCCTTGTGCTTTTGAATAATCATAGGCAGAAGCGCCTAGTTGCTTATATGGTCTAGATTCATCATAAGGAATGCTATGGGGTATTTCTGTTACGGCATGCACACTACTTATGTGAATTATTTTTTTGACACCTTTTTGAATGGATACGTCAAGAATATTTTCAGGACCTTTTGTATTGGTTTTAAAAACTTTTCCTTGAGGGTCACCGTCAATACTAATGATGGCAGCACAATGAATAACGACATCAACCCCGTCTATTAAGCGTTCGAGGTCAGATTTATTGAGGACACTACCTTGGAATAGATTGATATTGAGATCTTCCAGGCTTCGTTGATCCTTATTATATAAGGCATTGACAATATAGCCTTCTTCTAGGAGTTGCCTACAAACGACATTTCCAATATGTCCGCTTGCACCTGTTACTGCAATTTTCATATTCATATCAAACTAGCTTGACTATAAATATAAGCATCCTATTGAAGTGTATTGGAAAATAATTTCGATAATTATATACCAGAATAATTTATTAATTCTGACTAATTATTAGATGTTACTGAATGCACAAAATATAAATTCTTGAACACTACTTGATGGCGTTTTATGATCCTCAATTTTGCAGTTGTTTTTTCTAAACCCAATAGATTTAAATTTTTCTACTAAATTAGGTTCATCATACTGGGTTATTTTAAGGCCACTACATGTTGTAGGGCCTTCATTTGAAAAAGTTCCTATTACTATTTTCCCTTTTACTGCTTCTTTAACTATTAGAAGGTATTTATCTATTGATTCTGGGGTTGTAAGAAAATGAAATGTTGCTCTATCGTGCCATAAATCATAGGTAGTAGTAGGCTTGAAATTGATGATATCGGTGTTGATCCACTTTATAAGATTGGCATTAACACCTAATCGTTGTTTTGCCCTATAAATTGCATTTTCTGAAATATCGAGCACCGTAATGTTTGTGTATCCCTTTTCTAGAAGATGTTCAGCTAAATAGCTGTCGCCTCCACCTATATCGATGATCTTAGCTGAAAGTGGTATGTTTAGTTTTTGTATATATTCAAGCGACATTTTTGGTATTTCTTGTAACCAGCTTACCTCATTTGGCTTCTTGTTTTGGTAAACATCTTCCCAATGCTTTTTTAATCCTTTGTCCATATTTCGAAATTAAAAATTTGAACCAATTGAAATGGTGATTTATATCACGTTTATACCCTTATGGACTTGTAATTAAGTAATAAATATCATTTATCTCCTTTGATTGATACGGTTTGGGTAATTTTGTGTGTTATTATTGTAAAAGCTAATTTGATCATATTGAATAAATGGGTTCTATGGAAGTTGGTATAGATAGTTTTGCGGCTATGTTTAGTGGTAATAGTGTTAATGCCATCAGTGATCAAGATGCTATTGCTCAATTGTTAGATAGGATTGTGTTGGCTGATCAGGTTGGTCTCGATTTCTTTGGAATTGGGGAGCATCATCGAAAAGGATTTTTAGATTCTGCGCCTGCATTAATATTAGCAGCAGCTGCTGCAAGAACAAAACGTATTCGTCTTGGTAGTGCCGTTACTGTATTAAGCGCAGCTGATCCAGTTAGGGTATTTCAAAGTTTTGCAACGTTGGATTTGATATCTGGAGGCCGTGCTGAAATGGTTGTTGGGCGTGGGTCTTTTATTGATGCCTTTCCCTTATTTGGTTATAGTTTGGAAGATTATGATGAGTTGTTTATTGAGAAGCTTGACTTATTATTAAAAATTCGAGACAATGAATTTATTACGTGGAAGGGGAAATTTAGACCAGCTATTAATAATCAACCTATCTATCCTAGGCCAATGCAACATTCGATTCCAATTTGGTTAGGTGTAGGTGGCACACCCGAGTCATTTATCCGCGCTGGAACTTTAGGCCTGCCATTGATGGTAGCTATAATAGGGGGAGAAACGCATCGATTTAGGCCATTAGTTGACCTATATCGCCAAGCATGGAAAAGAGCTGGTCATCCAATAGATAACTTAGAGGTAGGACTTCACTCCATTGGTTATGTTGGTAAAGATAGTATGGAGGCTAGAGATGATTTTTATCCTGGGTATGCAGCCGCAATGACTAAGATTGGTAAAGAGCGCGGATGGCCGCCAACTACTAGAGCCCATTTTGAAGCGCAAGCTGGTCCAACTGGTGCTTTATTGGTTGGAAGCCCTGAAGAAGTAGCTGATAAAATTAATAGGCATGCTAATGCGCTAGGAGGCATTTCTAGGGTGACTTTTCAATTGGATGCGGCTGAATTACCTCATGATAAACTCATGAAGTCTATTGAGTTGATTGGTACTCGTTTAAAGAGAATACTGAAATAACTTGCACTT
>CANKGM010000272.1 GCA_947481355.1 Chitinophagaceae bacterium | reverse complement strand
TAGTGACAACAGTCATTTTCTTTAGCCACAATCGAGATTAATTTAGATTTTCATTAATAAGACAAGTGCGAAATTGAATATGAACATCTAAAATATCTATTATGAAAACCCTATTTGTCTGCCTTTCAATGCTACTATTATCGGTATTGACAATCGCACAACAGCCTCCAAAGAAATCCCAGAGTGCTCGTGAAGATTTAATTCAGAAAAGTAAAAATCAAAAAACAACCGGTTTTTTATTGCTCGGTATAGGAGCAGCAGCATCGGTTGGAGGCGCCACTATATTTACAAATAACTTCACCATTTTTGGTAAAGGTGATGACAATGCAGTGACGGGTGGTGCCGTTTTGTTTCTTGCAGGTACATTATCAGTGTTAGGCAGTATTCCTTTTTTTATTGCTTCAGCCAACAATAAACAAAAAGCTATGTCCATTCATGCAGGGCTTAAAATGGAAAAAATTCCTCGGAATACTATTTTTAAGAATGTCTCCTCTGAATATCCTGCTGTTGCATTATGCGTAAACTTAAGGTGAGTCCCAATATGGGTAATGAATTGTAAGACCAGGGGTCATTCCTTACAGGATTATCACTTGCACTATATTAATTAATTTCATTGTACTTTTTCAGCACCAGCAATTTATGGATTTGATTTACATCCGGCACGATTTCAAACACAAACCCAATTACTTAAGCCCAGATAATTATTTGTTGCGCTGTTGTTGGAAAGTCATACTCCCTCATGTGTTCTTGAATGAGGTCATTTTTCTCCGCTGTAATATTTAGCCAATGGTCCTTTAAGTTAGCCGTCAGGCAGGGATTCCTTCCGGGACCACACCAAGTTTTAATTCCTTCATGCTTAATCTTTTACACATCTAACAGAGTAAGCATTTTTTTGTGTAGGGTAAAGTCTATTCACAGTATTTAAATAGTAGTGTAGGTCATATATCCATGCACTATTATTAATATATGGAGTTGATGTCCAAAAACTGGCGTTAGTTCCTAATTGGTAAAATGAGCCATCAAAAAGTCGATATCCAGCTGCAACTGCGGAAAATCCACTTTCATTTGTAGCCCCTGTATTTGGGTCTAACCAATATGTAGTTCCGGTAGTTTTTAATTTACCTGATGCTAATGAAGTCCCCCCTAAGTAGTTAACCAAAGTAGCCCATTCGTTATCAGAAGGAATATGCCATCCATTTGGTGCCAATTTCTTGCTGTCATTTACTGCAAACCAATTGTATAGTTTTCCATTTACCTTGTCATCATATGTAGCGCCATTAAAATAGCAAAATGCACCAGATGATAAATTTGACCATTGGGCTGCATCTTTCACATTAGCGATTGATTTGCCATTTCTATATTTGGTTACTCTTAGATTCTCTGCCATCCAAACTTGATTTCCTATTTTAATGGTTTTATAACTATTACCATCTATATCCTTCATGGTACCATATTTCACTGCTGTTAAAGCATTTATTCCAGATCCAACGCTTGCTATATTAGGAATTAAATTAGTTGAAGTTTGTGCTTCTTTTTGACAGCCTGGTATGATCATAAAGAATAAAAACCCGCCAACGAGCAATTTGATTTGTGTTTTCATATTCTTTTTTTTAAAATTTATTTAATAGCGTTTTGATTCAAAAAATTCACTTTTGTGAGTATGGAAACTAAATTATTTTGGAACGGGATCTAGTTTTTTGAGTTGGAAATTAGTCATGAAATTGGGATTTCACCAACTTCTATATTATTTAGACATTGTTAGAGGGGTCTAATTCAGTTCTACCTTTTCTTAATTGGCAAGATTTTATGGCAATGATTAGCATGTGGAAGGATTTCTAGCATAAGCCCAATTTCATTCGCCCAGGTAATTATTTGTTGCGCTGTTGTTGGAAAGTCATTCCCCCTCATGTGATTCTCTATAAGTTCATTTTCTTCTAATGTAATATGCAACCAATTGGTTTTGATGTCATGTACATATTCATCAATATACTTGTATCTATCTTGTCCATCTTGCTTAAAGTGGTCTATTAGAATAACTACCCCACCTGCATTAAGTTTTGCATAGCCTTTTTTAGGAGCTCAATTTTTCTTCGTCTTGTAAGGGGCGGAACGCATAGCTACTATATATTGAGGTCTAATAATCTGACATCGATCCATAATAGTGGATAGCTGATAAGCATCGCCAATCCTAAGTCTAGAACATTGACTGATGTGTTTTTAAAATTATTCTCCCAAACCGAAGTGGTTATAATACCAAGATCACGATGAAGCAAACTCACAAAAAACAAAGAGCATTGAAGCAACAAATTATGCATGGAGTATATGATACCCTCCTTTTTTGTAACTTGCAGTGAATATTACAGTAAAATAACATTTTCAGTTCAATATCTTCATAAAATAAAACCATAAAGTATTGATTATTAGTTAATTAAAATCAATGGATAGTATATATGTTTCCTAAACATTAGATGCAGTTTCCTTGCCGACCGTCAGGCCGGGATTCCTGTCGGGACCACCATAAAGGCTTTCATATTTCCCCAGTCAAATTTTTGATTAACCTGATTTGTATAATTAAAAATACCCTTGAACAAGATAATCCATCATATCAAAAGTCTAATACAAGCTGTTCTTGGTAATATTTTTATAGTAACAACAGATAATCTTGATCACCGCACTTATATTAGTCTTGGCTCACATAAGCACCTGACTAGGTATAAGTATCTATACCTTGGTAAAGATGCTAAGGTGAGTCATCAATTTTCCTTCAGCTTTTCTATTCAAAAGGCAGTAAAGAAGCTTTTCTTGAATACTGGTTTGATAATTATTAAAGACAAAAAACTAGCAACTAAACTTAGGGAAGAAGTTATCATGCAGCCCAATTTTATAGAACTTGAAATACCATTGCCGAATACGCTGGAGGAGTATTATAAATCGATAACTGGGGATGCTCGTAATAATCTTAAGAAAGCCAAGAAAGTGGGCTTTAGTTTCACTATTTCACATGATAGAAAATGGGTTGACATATTTTTTACGCAATTTTATTCACCATCAATGCTTAATCGTCACGATGACGACGCCTATTTAATGTCGAAAGATGAAATGATTTCTTTGATAAATCAGCCTGGGGCTGAATTTCTTCAGGTTAATTTAGATAATCAATGTGTGGCATCTGCAATTGCTGTTCATGAGGGGGAAAAATATAGTTATGCAAAAGTAGGATGGTTAAAAGGTGACAATGCATTATTGGAGCAAGGAGTTACCACTGCTATATATCAACATCTTATTGAACGAGCATTTGAATTAGGGTGTAAACAAATAAATCT
>CANKGM010000271.1 GCA_947481355.1 Chitinophagaceae bacterium | reverse complement strand
GGAAATGAATCCGACAAAGGGCTGATTAAAGTATCGCAATTCATGCTTCAATTACAATACCTATTTTCTACAAAAGATAATAATAACTGGCATAAGGATAGCATAACATCAACCTACATTCAAGTTGGTGTTAAGGCCTATTCAAACGTAACCCTTGATTTAGATACACCTCCCCCTAACAGCGGTTTTTTGATTAGTTAACATTATTTAACCAACAAAAAACATTTATGAAAAGAAAAATAACAGCATCCCTGTTACTGTCTTTTTGTGCGCTGCATTTTTTATCAGCACAAGAAAAAGTAAACAATCTCGATAGCACAAAAGAGCTAACAGAAATTATCGTATCAGGAAATAAGTTTGCAGAAAAGAAAAAAAATATTGTTCAAAAAATAGACATCATCTCTGCAGGATATATTAATAAGGCAAATACCCAAAACATGGGCGACCTGCTCATGAACACAGGTAATATATTTGTACAAAAGAGTCAACAAGGTGGAAGCAGTCCTGTTATTCGGGGATTTGAAGCTAGCCGGATTCTATTAATTGTTGATGGAGTAAGAATGAACAATGCCATTTATCGATCTGGGCATTTGCAAAATTCCATAACTGTTGATCAAAATATGTTAGGTAGTGTTGAGGTGCTTCAAGGTCCATCTTCTACTTTATTTGGAAGTGATGCCTTAGGTGGAGCAATTCATATGCTTACTAAAAAACCAACATTATCAACAAACAAGGGAAAGACATCTGTAAATGGAAATGCCTTTGCGAGATATTCATCAGCAAACAATGAAAAAACAATTCACGCAGATCTTAATATTGGATTAGAAAAGGTTGCTTTTCTTACAAGCGTTACACATAGTGATTTTGGAGATGTAACTATTGGGAAAAAGGATAAGTCAGGTTTTCCCGGATTTGGAACTCGTCCATTTTATATTCAGCCCTATGATGGCATCCACGGTGATACCATTATGCAGAACAAAAACGATAGGATCCAGCGGTTTTCAGGGTATTCCCAAATTGACCTAATGCAAAAAGTTCTTTTCAAACCCAGTGATAATATTTCGCATGAACTAAACCTGCAATATTCAACCACTTCAAATGTTCCAAGGTATGATCGCTTACAGGATATCAAAAATGGAGCATTACGTTATGCATCTTGGTATTATGGTCCACAAGATAGATCACTCTTTGCCTACAACCTAAGCGCTAAAAATCAACATGGATTTTTTTCCGAATATAATGCAACGCTAAGTTATCAAAGTATAGAAGAAAGTCGGATAACTAGGGAGTACAAAAAATATGATCGCTTTGATAAACGTGTAGAGCAGGTAACTGTTGGGGGACTGGTTATAGATGCTAGAAGGAAAATGAAATACGACGAAATCACTTCCGGAATAGATATACAGCTGAATAATCTAAAATCGGTTGCTACTAGAACAAATCTTCAAAGCCAAGCCGTTTCAAAATTAGACTCCCGATATCCTGACGGAAAGAATACAATGAATTATGCTGCAGTATACACTGAACATATTCATAAATTCCAGAACCCCAAATGGATAATGAATGACGGTATTCGAGTGCAATATGTTTCACTTAATTCAACCGTAGAAGACAACTCCTTTCTGTCCCTACCGGTAACCCATGTAGTGCAAAACAATACATCATTGACAGGAAATATAGGATTTGCATATCAACCAACTAGTTCTACTAGAATTTCAGTAGGATATGCATCTGGATTTAGAGCACCGAACATTGATGACCTTTCAAAAATATTTGAATCCAGTACTTCAGCCAAACAAGTTGTCGTTCCTAACGCAAACCTTAGGCCTGAGTATACTAACAGTTTTGATGTAGGACTAAAACAAATCATTACTAATAAAGTAGAGTTTGAAATTGGCATGTTTTATACAAACTTCAGCAATGCTATTATAAAAGCTCCATACAAATTAAATGGTCAGGATTCAATCATGTACAACAATGTAAAATCTCAGGTATTAGCAAGTCAAAATGCAAATCATGCCTATCTATATGGCGGGAACCTGAGCACACTCATTCATCTTGATGAGCATTGGAAATTTTCAGGAAGCGTAAACCTTACAAAAGGAAGATTTCGTACTGACGTGAATTCTAAATCGACTATTTATCAAAAACAGCAAGATGGTTCATACTCTTTAGTAGCAACAAACGTATCATCAAAGCCCCTAGATCACATTCCTCCAGTATTTGGCAAGTTAAGTTTAGGCTATGAGCGTAAAAATAAATATGCCGAACTATATATGCTCTATAACGGATGGAAAACCCTAAATCAATACAATGCTGATGGGGAAGATAATGCTCAATATGCAACATCAAAAGGGAGCCCATCATGGCAAACAATCAATCTAAAAGTAGGAAGCCCCTTAGGTAAAAAGTGGACAGTTCAGGCTGGAATTGAGAATATATTGGATATTAACTACCGATATTTTGCTTCCGGCTTTTCAGCGCCTGGAAGAAATTTCATAGTAACTCTACGTGCAAATCTTTAAAAAAGTACCAAATAACATCAAAAGTTTACCCTGAAGCAGCGGCTCTAATCCAAAAATTGTCTTAAATTCAGAAATCAATACATGATTTCATGACAGAAGAGTTGCTTCTTCAGGGTTGCTTACAAAACGATGCCACGGCACAACAAGAGTTATACAATAGGTATAGCCCAAGAATGTTGTCCGTTTGTTATCGTTATGCAAAGACCCGTGAAGATGCAGAAGATATGTTACAGGAGGGTTTCATCAAGGTATTCACCCAAATTGGGCAGTTTGAAGCAAGAGGTTCTTTTGAAGGTTGGATGTTAAGAATTATGGTACATACCTGTATCAATCACCTTAAGAAGAATAAACGCTTCAACGAAAATGTCGACATTATACAAGCTGCTAACATCAGCATTAAAGACGACAACATACCATCGACGCTTCAAGCAAAGCAAGTTGTTGAATGCATAAGAACACTACCAACAGGCTATCGAACTGTCTTGAACTTATATGCTATTGAAGGGTACTCTCATAAAGAAATCGGCGCACTGCTAGATATTGAAGAAAGTACAAGTAGATCACAATATACTAGAGCAAAAAGTATGCTTGAAAATATTTTAATCAAACGAAAAATACTCCCGCATGAAAAAGAAAAAAGGAGTTGGTTTTCGCCAGTTAAAACAAATTGAAATAACATAAAGCTGTTTAGTTAAGGGAAATGGAAAAATATAAACCTGAGGAGCTAGAAGATTTTTTAAAAGAGAGGGCAGATCAATACTTGATGTACCCTTCCGACCCTGTGTGGGATTCAATTCAAAAAAGATTGTACCCAAACAAG
>CANKGM010000270.1 GCA_947481355.1 Chitinophagaceae bacterium | reverse complement strand
TGGTCTTGGGTTAATGCTCTCTCTTCCCAGGGTCATTGCAAAGGCAAGGTCTAAATTTGGAATAGGATACTGAGAAGAAAAATTATGGGTAATGTCTGGATATAATCTGATTGGAATGGATGGATTTATATTCTTTTTTATTTCTTCCAACGATGCTTTAATCCACGGTCCATAGACCACTCCACCAAACCAAGGATATTGTTTGTTGACATGTTTATAAAATTGGGAATACCATTTTAAACTTGGTTTGAAAGCTTGTGGCGAAACCCAAATTTTTGCATCAGGGTGATATTTAGTAAGCACCTTGGCTTCTTTTGCTAGCCATGCAAATAATTCATCGGGTTCTAGATTTCCAGGGTCACCTCCTGGCACGAACAGGGCATTTAGTTTTGAAATTGAACTGAATATTTTTTCTCTTTCATTCAATTCAAATTGAATTCCTTTTTTTGATGTATAGTCTTCTCCCATATTTGGATACCACATCCATACATCAATTCCATAGCTTTCACAGATACGAGATTGTTCTTGAATCATCTGGATGGCAGGTAATTTCATGTGGATGCTTAGTGCGTCATCATCTGTTCTTGGTGGCATGATTTCGATGCTATTGGCACCAAAGATGGCGAGGTCTCTAATGTATTGATCGAATTGTGCAACAGACCAGGCATCGTATGCGTTCGTCTTTGGTCTATAGCCTAATTGGTGACCACGTATTGCGTATGCAGGGGAGGAAGAGATTTGAATATTTTCTTGAACGAATAATTCGTTTGGAAGGATTTTCATTTCACGCATTAATTTTCCTACACCATATAAACACCCACGGTCGTCGTTTCCAAGGATGATGATTTCATTGTTGCGTTTCAATATCTTAAACCCATCTGGGGATGTATGGGGTAATTTATTTAGTTCATTGATTTCTGGATTACTAAGTAGTTGAATGTTTTGTTTTGGGATGATTATAATTTTTTGAATATCGTGTGTTGCAGAGATTTCTTCTTTGATGGATACCTTGATTTGGCTTCTTTTCAACATTTCTTCTTGAAGTACCTGTGCAGCCTTTTTTAGTTGAGGGGAGGATTGGGGACTTATTGCAATTAATCTTGGATTGAATGATATCCATTGGGCATTGCCAAGCATTGGATGAAATAATCCTAAGGCGATAAATATGCAAGAATGAGTGAACAGTCTAAAATTCAATTTCATATAAGAAAAGCGATTTGCTTATAAAGTAATGCTATACCTAAAGTACATTAAGAAGCCGAAGAAGTCTAAATAGTATAAGCAGATTTTTTTCTAAAACGATTACTCTAAAGGGATTAATTTCTGAGTGCTATGATTTTTTTTGTAACTATTTTTTGTTTGTTCTGGCTCTTTAGAATATAAACTCCAGGTGTAATATTTCCTAAATTTATTTTCCCTCTTCCGATTAAAAAAAAGCTTTTGATTATCATTCCTTCCATATTGAGAAGCTGATATTCTTGCTTAGTGTTATTTGAAGGTATAATGTTTAGTGTTTCGCCTATTCTAATTGGTGTTGGAAACACTTTAAGATTAGATTCTTCCAGATTGTTTTCACTTGGTAGTTCAATTCTAGAGGTAGTAGGAAGATTTATGTTGAATTGATCTGTTATGCATCCATTTTGATCAACAACTGTGTAAGTAGTATTGGAAGTAGGAGTTACTGATATCGTCTTAGTTGTTTCGTTGGTAGACCATTTATAATCTCCAATCCATGAAGCGGTTAATTCGGTGCTTGTTCCTGATGTAATATCTATATTTGAAGATCTGCCTGCATCTTTCATAATTGTAAATTTATCTCCGACAGAACCATCTTGACGTATGAATTTTGCATCTAATCTATTCCCTTCTACTTCAAAATAAAACATGCCTCCATCATTTATTGAAAAAGGCATTGCATTATGGGGGAAGCTTGTTTGAACAGGATTTGAGGTCCCGGATGATCCTGAAACAACATATACAGTTCCATGTTTTTGTTTATCACTTGATATTACATAGGGGCATGAGTTTTGAGAGCCGTCATATTTTGCGTTTGAGGTACTCGATGTATGAAGCGTTGGATTAAAGGATGACTCATTGCCAAAATGGTCTTTTAATAAATAAGATCTCTCGTAATCATGACTATGGCCGCAGAGGACTAGGTCAACACCGTATCTTTCTAAAATTCTGAGAAGGTTTTCTCTCATGTACACTAATTCAGATTCAGTGTCTGAATTATGGCTCCCCATAGTATAAGGAGGGTGATGCCAATATACAATAGTCCAAGGTCTTGTATTTGCCTCTAGATCAGCTTTAATCCATTTCACTTGATTTGAAAGTGTATCATATAGGCGGTATGAGTTTCCAGATTCGTTTCCGTGGGAGTCTAAACTTAGGAAATGAACATTGCCCCAATTGTAAGAATAATAAGCTGCTGAATTTGATGGTACGCCACCACATTCACCATTTGTAGGGGTGGTAAAATTTTTGAAATAGGCTATATTCGGATTTGCTTGTGTTTCGGGGACATTGCCATAATCATGATTTCCAGGTGCTGGAAATAAAATATGATTTTTTAGCAATGTAGGGCCATAGGTATTAAAAAAATTAGCTTGATATTCAGCATCGGTTCCTGTACTGTATGCATTGTCGCCTAATAAGAGCATCAATTCTGCAGGGTTTCCTGAAGTGTATGAAAGATAGGCGTTAAGTGTTGCTGATTGTATACTATTTGCTGGTTTTCCACAATCGCCAAAAGCAGAAAAAGACAATTTTCTGGAAGTATTATATGTGGGGGAAGTTGTGAAATAATTAGATGATGAACCTTGCAGCATATCCGAACTGTTCCCAATCGTGTAATAATATTTAGTGTCTGCTTCAAGTCCAGTTACTTTTACTGAATGTTCAGTTAAAACATTTGAATCGTCTATTGAAATTGAATAGTTTGTTGTTGATGTACCAAGTTGTATTCTTGAATTACTGGCTATGTCTGTTCGCCATCGTATGATTACTGAATTTTCATTTGCCATTTGTAAGTATGGACCACGTGTTAATATGGCTTTTTGTAAGGCTGGTGATACCGTTACTTGGATGTCATCACTACTTTGCCCACCTAGATTATCTGTTACAGTTAAACGACAAATGTAGTTGCCTGCAGTTGTTAGTCCAGATACTATGGTGCTTGCAGTATTTGTGGTACTGAAAGAAATGGTTTTTGGTCCACTTACTTGAGACCAACTATATGCTGAAATAGTTCCATCAGGATCACTGCCAGATCCTGTAAGAGAAGTACTGCTAACTGGTAGTGTAATGGTTTGGTCTACTCCGGCATTTGATGTGGGTAGTTGGTTTGCTGTTAACACAATTAC
>CANKGM010000269.1 GCA_947481355.1 Chitinophagaceae bacterium | reverse complement strand
TGAATGGCTGACCAGTCATACTCAATTTCAGCATCGCTATCTTATAATTGAAGTTTTTGAACGGATGCATTTTTATGAATAACCGAATCATTTCAACAAGTAAGAAAAAGGTGGTAAGCATGGAAAGAAGGGCCATGACTGATTGGTAGTATATCTTTTTTTGTATTGGATCAGCCATATCATTCAAATACCCCATACCGACGAAACTTTTGATGCTTCCATCAACAAATGAGTTAATGGTTACATATAATATTGTTGCAGCAAATCCAATAAATAACAGATTTTCAATCTTATTCCAAATGAACTTAATTTTTTGCATCGTTGTATTGCGTTTGAGCCTTTATACTATAGAAATAATCAGTCCTAACGGTGGGATAATCTACCTGATTTAAAACTACCAATAAATCCAAAATAAACTGCAAAAGCATAGAAATTAATTATAGTCTGAGAAAAAAGAAAAAATAGGGCGCTTAAATTCAAAAAAGACAATTTTTTTGAGTGAGAATTCACCTAAAATATATTAGATTCGGGTATACAAAAAATTAAACATATGAAAAAGTTACTCATGCTATTTGCAGTTGTCCTAACCTTTACACTTGCTCATGCACTAGATAAAGGAAAATGGACAGGTTTTATTGGTGATGACAAATGTGGAGTAAAAGGAAATAACAAAGACCATGCTGATTGCGCAAAAAGTTGCGTAGACGGTGGTGCTAAGCCAGTGTTTGTAGTAGGTACAAAAGTATATGCGATCAGCAACCCAGAAAAAGTAGCAAAATTTGTTGGCCAAGAAGTAACCATCAAAGGAACAATTACCAACGATGTACTTGAAATTAAATCAGTGAAATAATTAATCGAATTTCTTTTCATTAAAAGCGAGCTTACTAAAAGGCTCGCTTTTTTATTTATCATAATCATTAGACCTACCTATACCGATCAAATTCGAAGTTTCAGCCAATAAGGTTAAGACCTTAGCGTATGCCTTAAGGAGTGGAATAATAGTGAAGGATTGATATCACAGCACAAAGTTCCAAATAAACAATATCTCAATTTCTTCGTTATTGTATTATGCGCTGTTTATTGTCAATAATCATCTTCTTTATACTGCTCTCCTGCAAGAAATCATCTGCAGTTGGAGGAGGCATAAAGAAAGATTCAACATCTATAACTTGGCTAGCTCTTGGTGATTCGTATACCATTGGTGAAAGTGTTAGCATTCCCAATCGTTTCCCTGCGCAAACGCTTGAGTTATTGAAACAAAAATCAGTTCGAACAGAGAAACTGACTTACATCGCTAGAACAGGGTGGACATCAGCTAATCTTGAACAAGCCATAATTGATTTCAATCCTACGCCACATGATATTGTAACCTTATTAATTGGAGTGAATGACCAATTTCAAGGAATCGATACAGGGACCTACTCGAAAAATTTTAGGTCCATTTTAAATCGTGCGATCAATCTAACACAGGGAACCACTGACAACGTCTATGTCTTATCTATTCCTGATTACAGCGCAACACCATTCAGTAAGAATCTTGATACTGCAAGAATTAGCAAAGAAATTGACCTATTCAATAACATCAATTTCAGAATCACACAAGAATACAACTGCAACTACATATACATCACAGACCTCACGCGTGAGGCTAAAACAAATCGACTATTAATTGCACCTGACAGCTTACATCCATCAGGCATGGCTTATCAGCAATGGGCAGCAAAGCTGAATACACTCATTGGAAAAAAATTTTAATAAGTTAGCGCACCATTGAGTGATTAAAAAAAGCTGACTAAAAATAGTAGCGCACTCAAAATATAAATTCAAATAAATTGAATTGGGTTTTTATATTGGCTTAAGTTTGCCTGATGCACGTGTTCACTACCAACAGCAAAATTATCATTACCTGCCATAAATGGTTGGCGAAAGCACTTGAAAAAGAAGTCATTGAGCTGGGATTCAGTCCTGACCGTGTTTTTCAAACAGGTGTAGAACTCACCGGCACAGCCGAAGATTGTATACGTTTGAATTTAAACTTGCGCTGTGCAAGTCAGGTGATGTATTCCTTAAAAACATTCATTTGTGAAGACCCTGACGAATTATATAATAACCTCGTTAAGATTGAATGGGAAAAATTGATTGACCCTAGCGGATACTTCTCTGTAACCAGCAATGTCTTTCATCCAAGTATCCAGACTAATCTATTTGCCAACCTTCGTGTGAAAGACGCTATTGTGGACCGTATGAGAGAGGCAACAAATAAACGTCCAACTACAGGATCAGATTTATCAGGTGCGGTTGTATACCTTTTTTGGAAAAACGAAGAAGCAGAAATATTCCTAGACACTTCTGGAGAAACATTAGCAAAGCATGGCTATCGAAAACTTCCTGGCAAAGCACCGATGCTAGAAGCATTAGCTGCTGCAACCATACTATCAACCAAATGGGATTCGTCAAAAGCATTCATCAACCCAATGTGCGGATCAGGCACATTAGCTATTGAAGCCGCTTTAATTGCGACGAAAAGAACACCAGGCTTATTGCGTAATTACTATGCCTTTATGCATCTCTTAGGGTATGATGTTGATATGTATGAAAAGGAACGGACCAAACTTGATGAACAGATCACTGAAATTCCGGGCTTAACCATCATCGCCACAGACATTAGTGAACGCGCTATTGAAATTTCAAAAATCAATGCAGAGGTTGCGGGGGTAGCTCATTTAATACAATTTGAAGTGTGCAATTTTGAAGAAACTACTATACCTGAACAAGAAGGGGTCATCATGTTCAACCCTGAATACGGAGAACGTATGGGCGATGAAATTGAACTCACTGCTACCTATGCCAGGATGGGTGATTTTCTAAAAAACAAATGCAAGGGTAAAACAGGATATGTGTTTACAGGTAATCTAGACTTAGCAAAATCAATACGACTTAAGCCTAGCAGACGAATAGAGTTTTTCAACGCCACGATTGATTGCAGGCTTTTGGAATACGAATTGTATGCAGGAACTAAACGTACAGATAAACAGCAATAAACTTTTAGTACTCTTTCGACAAGTCTAATAACTTGATGTTCTTGAAATCAATTTCTTGCCCTTCACTTTGCAAGGCAATAAATCCACTCTTCAGGAGCTTACCATCAATCTTGATTTTAGGATCATACCCATGAGCAACCCCACCACCAATTTGTGGTTTTGAATATTGCAATACCGTATCCCCATTAATGATATGGGTTACCAATGAATCACCCAATACAATCATTTCTGCATGTACCCATTGATCACCAAAATATGTTTTCGAAGAAGAGTTGATGCAATGCCTTGGATCAACTACGCCATTGTAAACAACATCTGTACCAGGTGAACACATG
>CANKGM010000268.1 GCA_947481355.1 Chitinophagaceae bacterium | reverse complement strand
CTTCAGTTGGTTCAAGAGAATTTAGTTGACGGATGGGATGACCCTCGTATGCCTACCATTTCTGGATTGAGAAGAAGAGGGTTTACCCCTGCTTCGATTCGGAATTTTTGTGAGAAGATTGGTGTGCAGCGCAGAGAGAATATCATTGACTTTGGACTATTGGAGTTTTGCATTAGAGAGGATCTGAACAAAACGGCTAACAGAAGAATGGTAGTGTTAGACCCCATCAAACTCATCATCACGAATTACCCGGAAGGGAAATCCGAAATGCTTAAAGGAGAAAATAATCCTGAAATGGAAGATAATGGTGGTTACCGCGACTTGCCATTTTCAAGAGAATTGTGGATTGAATCGGAGGATTTCCAAGAGGTACCTCAGAAGAAATGGTTTAGGCTAGCACCCGATATGAAAGTACGTTTAAAGAGTGCCTATATCGTTCAATGCACTGGATTCAATAAAGATGCTCATGGAAAAGTGACCGAAGTGCTATGTGAATACATTCCTGAAAGCAAAAGTGGATCAGATACATCAGGTATTAATGTAAAAGGCACAATACATTGGATATCAGCAGATTCAGCACTTAATGCCGAAGTAAGGCTTTATGATAGATTATTCAATGCTGAGAATCCATTAGATGAAGAAGGCGATTTCAAATCGAGTATGAATCCTAATAGTTTGGTGATCATCCCCCAAGCAAAAATAGAACCTGACCTTAAACATGCCCTTCCTGGCGATCAGTTTCAATTCATTCGGAAAGGCTATTTCTGTCTAGACCCTAAATTCACCACAGCCGAAAAACTTGTCTTCAACAGAACCGTAACGTTGAAAGATGCTTGGGCGAAGATGGGGGAGAAATGAGGGGTTAGATGTTAGACATTAGGTGTTAGACATTAGGAGTTGGGAGTTGGGGGTTGGACGATGTTTCACTATTGTCTCTTATCGCTTGACGCTAAGCGCTGAACGCTGTTTCACTCTTACCTATCCCCTCTTTGTCCCTTTGTGCCTATGCCCCTTTTTCGCTTGACGCTGAGCGCTGAACGCTGTTTCACTCTTACCTATCCCCTCTTTGTCCCTTTGTGCCTATGCCCCTTTTTCGCTTGACGCTAAGCGCTGAACGCTGTTTCACTCTTGCCTATTGCCTCCTGCCTATTGCCTCTCTGTGACTTTTGAAACCTTTCCCTCTGGAAGAAGGGTGGTTATAAATAATACAATGGTGGCGATTAACATCAAATAAAGTCCTACCCTTTTTTCTGGACAATATCCACGATAGCAAGCCCCAAAAAGAAGGAAATTTTTAATCGCATAGGCTACATTTAATCCTCCCAAAAGCAATGCTGCTCGTTTAAACCATGCGTTTTTCAGAAAAATAAACAATGTAGTAATTGAACCGAATATCAGTAAGAATTTACCTGGCTTTCCATAAACGTTTGCTTCAGAGAAAAATCCCGTGAACACTTTGTTTACATCAGCATAAAATGCCCAAGGCAACAGGCAGGCCAACAATAAAGTAACCAATGCCGCCAATCCTAACCATTTAGAATATCGTGTCATATTAAAAAAAGCGAAGGGATTTTGCCTTCGCTTTGAGGTCGAGAGCGGATTCGAACCGCTGTAGGAGCTTTTGCAGAGCTCAGCCTAGCCACTCGGCCACCCGACCTTTGATTTGTTTATGAGCAGCTGCCCTAAACACGATGCAAAATTAGTAATTTTGAAGTTAATATCAGCAGGGTTCTTTATTAATCCTTGCAATGAAGAATAAACAATCGTCATGCTAAAAATAGGTGAATCAGAACTCTTTCTTAATAATCGTGGAGCAGTCTACCACCTTAATCTGATTCCTGAGGAAATTGCAGATACCATCATCACTGTTGGCGACCCAGCTAGAGTGAAAAAAGTAAGTCAGTATTTCGATCAAATCCTTCATACATCAACCCACAGGGAATTCATCACCCATACAGGAAGAATTGGATCAAAAAAAATAACCGTGCTCTCTACAGGCATTGGCACAGACAATATTGATATTGTGATGAATGAACTTGATGCGTTAGCCAATATTAACCTTGTTGAACGAAAAGAGAAGTTAGAAAGAAAAAACTTAAACATCATCAGACTAGGAACTTCTGGCACTATTCAAGAACACATCCCAGTAGATAGTTTTGTAGTAAGCACGCATGCTATCGGAATGGATAACCTGATGCATTTCTATCCCTTTGTGAACACGGATGAAGAACGTGAAATCAGTCGAGCCTTTTCAGCACATACACATTTGCAAGGCAATCTATCCACTCCATATGTTTTTGGGGCTAGTGCATTCATGTTGGCTAAATTTGCGGGCAATGCTCATGCAGGGATAACAGTTAGTTGTCCAGGTTTTTTTGGACCTCAAGGAAGAGTACTCAGAGCGGGACTATCTATGCCAAACTTCATCGATGAGCTAACTACATTTTCGTTAGGGAACCATCGCGTATTAAATCTTGAAATGGAAACTTCAGGGATATATGGAATGAGTAAAATTCTTGGACATCAAAGTATTTCTATAAGTTTGGTCATTGCCAATAGAATAAGAAATGTATTTTCATCCAATATTGAAGTGATGATGGATAAGTTAATAAAACAAACACTTGAAAACATTAGCCATTAATGGCAAAAATAATTCAGCATGCAGATTGAATTTTATAAATACCATGGAACAGGAAATGATTTTATCATTTTAGACAACAGAACCAATCAATACGAAGGATTGTCTGAACTAGAAATAAAATCGATGTGCCATAGACGATTTGCAATTGGTGCTGATGGACTAATGATGCTATGCATTGAAGAAGGATATGATTTCAGGATGAAATACTATAATGCTGACGGAAAAGAAGGCAGCATGTGTGGCAATGGAGGCCGTTGTTTAGTAAAGTTTGCCTATGACATGGGGATTAAAAAAGATACGTATCACTTTATTGCTGTGGATGGTCCACATGATGCCGTAATTAAAATCAACGGGCTCATCGGATTGAAAATGCAAGATGTTAATTCAATCCAATTGAATACTACTGATGTGATTTTAAATACCGGTTCTCCCCATTTTATTCGCTTTGTAGATAACATCAAAACTGTTGATGTATTTACAGAAGGAAGAACCATACGCAATAGTAATGCTTATAAAGAGCATGGCATTAATGTCAACTTTGTTGAAAAGCAAGAGGACTCGATTAAACTCAGGACATACGAGCGCGGTGTAGAAGACGAAACGTTAAGCTGTGGAACAGGCGCAACCGCAGCAGCCATTGCATACGCTACACAACTTGGTGTAAACAAAGTACCTATTGAAGTACAAGGTGGTTTACTTGAAGTGGAATTCAATCGCATAAGCGAAAATGAATGCAATGAAATTT
>CANKGM010000267.1 GCA_947481355.1 Chitinophagaceae bacterium | reverse complement strand
TAAGGTGAACTGACTTATTAATAAAATATCACCCCCATTATCCAAAACGGATAAGTTCATTACATTTTGCTCATCATTAAAAATTCTCAAGTTTACAACCTTTCCACAAAGCCATTCAATATCCTCTACCGTATCGGCATCCTCAATTCCAAGTAAGACTAGAAGTCCTGCTTGAATCTCTCCAACAATACTCCCATCAACTTTGACCGAAGCCTCTGTAACACGTTGAATGACTGCACGCATAAAGAATTAGATAAGGTTATGTAAATTTATGAAATGAAGATAGACATAAGCAGTGAAATCATTTTCACCACCGCTAGAAGTGGTGGCAAAGGTGGGCAAAATGTAAATAAAGTAGAAACCATGGTCATGGGTTATCTTGATATACAGCAAAGTAAAGTCCTGACCGAAAAACAAAAAGAAATTATCATCAACAAACTTGCGAATAGAATCAATAAATCCGGTAACCTGCAAATCAAATCACAGACAGATAGAAGCCAACTTGGAAATAAAACTATCGTCATTGCAAGAATGAACGAACTCATCAACAAATCACTTGAAAAGAAAAGAATTAGAATTGCCAGCAAACCAACAAAAGCATCAAAAGAAAAAAGAATACAAACTAAGAAAATCAGTGCAAAAACAAAAGCACTTAGAAAAAGTGTAACCAAATATGAAGACTAAATCAAGCATACCAACTTCCATTGGATACATTAACTTTGCCCAAAAGTCAACCCATTGAGTGGTATAAAACAACTTGCAAATCAAACCGTATGGTATGGCCTAAGTAATATTGTAGGCAGGTTTGTGAATTATTTGCTTAACCCCATCCTGACCTACATTTATGCTCCTGAACAATTTGGCGATATCTCCATCTTGTATGCATATGCTGCATTTTTGAATATCATCTTCACATATGGAATGGAGACTTCCTACTTCCGATTTAATCAACAAATTGAAGAAAAAAAAGTATTTAATACTGGACTTACTAGCCTCATTATCTCGACAACGCTCTTCAGCCTAATTCTACTTTTACCTGCTCAACATGTTGCCAATTTTATGGAAATTGGCCAGCACCCAGAATATGTAATGTATGTTGTAGCTATCGTTGCATTAGACACACTTGCAGTACTACCCTTCTCAAAAATACGGTTTCAAGGTAGACCTCGAAAATTTGCACTCATCAAGCTCCTTAATATTTTGATGAATGTTGGTTTGATCATATTCTTTTTGTTTGTGTGCAAACCAATGCAAGAAAAAGGTACATCAGGATTTTTTTCATCAATATATAAACCAGACATTGGCATTGGATACGTCTTCATTGCCGGGGTAATTGCTAGTGCCTTCACCCTATTATTTCTAAGCAAAGAATTATCCGAATATCGACCATCGTTCAACAAAAAACTATTCTTAGAACTTTTGATCTATTCCACACCCCTTATCGTTGTTGGCTTTGGGGGAGTAATTAATGAAACAATCGATAGATTTATGATTGTTCACCGATTCAATGGAACTGTTACTGCATCAAAAGCAGCTAATGGAATTTATAGCGCCAATAATAAATTAGCTATCCTCATTGTCATTTTTATCCAAACATTTCGAATGGGTGCAGAACCATTTTTCTTTAAAAACTCCACGAAGGAAAATGCTAAAGAAACCTACTCGCGCATCATGAATTTCTTTGTCATTGCATCATGCTTGTGCTTTCTTGGCGTGGTACTTTTTCTAGATGTATGGAAATATTTTATGGGAATAAAAAAACATCCTGAATACCTTGATGGACTTTACATTGTCCCTCTACTAATGCTCTCAAAATTATTTCTTGGCATCTATTATAATCTTTCGATTTGGTACAAACTTACTAACCGAAATAATATTGGCGCACTGATAACCTTCATAGGTGCAGCTATCACCATAGTGATTAACTACCTTTTAATTCCTTCGATGGGATTCCTTGCTTGTGCAATTGCTAATTTTGTTTGCTATGGAAGCATGATGGCGATTAGCTACTTTCTAGGCCAACGCCATTACCCAATAGCGTATGAATGGAAAAAATGTATTCTTTACATTACGATTTCCTATGGCCTTTACCTAATACATCATGCACTTCGTAATACAAATCAAAACATTATTGTAGTGCATGGAACAGGTATTCTCTTGATGACAATCTTCATTTTCTATATTGCCAAAAAAGAAAAAAGTGAACTCATTAAAATCCCCCTGCTAAAAAAACTATACCCTACCATTTAAGATGATGCCCGAACATAAGGATTGTGCTTTTTTTCATGTCCAATATTAGTTGATACACCATGTCCAGAATAAACAATGGTTTCATCAGGTAACACATACAATTGTTCCATGATACTTTTTGCTAAAACTTCGGGACTTCCTCCCGGTAAATCAGTTCTACCTATACTTTCACGAAAAAGGACATCCCCCGCAATGACGAATCCACTTTCCCGAGCATAAAAACTAACACTCGCCGGAGAATGACCCGGGGTGAATAAGATATCGAGCGACTCCTTCCCTAAAGTAATAACCTCTCCAGGCACTAAATAATGAATAGGACCCTCATAATTATCAAATGGCACGTTCCACATTAAACCGCTTGTAGGGGCATGCTCTAGCACAACTTGTTCGCCCTGATGGATATACAAATCCAGGTTATAGGTTTCTTTAATGAATTTATTACCAAAAACATGGTCTAAATGACAATGCGTATTCACCAATAATATAGGCTTTAGGCCTGTTTTTTCTATAAAAGCCTTGAGCTTTTCCCGCTCAGCCTCAAAATAGCATCCCGGATCGATAATAATACATTCCAAATCATCACTATAGAGGATATAGGTGTTTTCTTGCAGCGGATTAAAAGTGAAAATTTTAACGTTTATCATGGCTGAGATTTGTTGGGTAAATGCGTTAATTTTAACGCAAGTTATATGGATATACGCTTAAAGCAAAAGTATCCAATCATTTGAACTATACTACCATGCAAAAAATACTTATTTCGCTAGGCATATTCTTGATGTTCTTAATGAACTCACATGCACAAGTAAGTTCTGTTGAATTCGGAAAAAATAGAGTGCAATTCAAAAAGTTCAATTGGCGATACTATCAAACCAAAAATTTCAACACGTATTTTAGTGATGGAGGATTGGCTTTGGGGAAAATGGCTGCAAAAGTGGCTGAAGAGGCACTTCCCGATTTAGAAGACTTTGTTGAATATGGCCTGCAAAGAAGAGCAAACATTGTTGTTTACAACAGTTTCACCGATTATAGACAGTCGAACATTGGAATTGGTATAGATTGGCAAAACACGGGAGGGGTTACTAAACTCGTAAACAACAAAATGATTGTTTACTATGATGGTAATTTACAAAATTTGCAAAGACAAATCAGACAGGGTGTTGCCCAAAT
>CANKGM010000266.1 GCA_947481355.1 Chitinophagaceae bacterium | reverse complement strand
AGATCATCCTACTTATAAGCAGGAGTTCGATCTGATGAATAAAATAAAATTGACTCCAGATAATAGTATTTCTTTTAGTCATAAAGAAGAAATCTATCAGGGGATTGAGGATGAAGGATTGCATAACTATAGATATGAGCCAGACCATAACATAGTTTATGGAGATAAAAAAGAGCTGTATAGGGTTGAAGAAAAATCAATTATGGTTTGGTTTAGACCTATGGCAATTGCTGCATCACTTTTATTAATATTAGGATTAGTTTGGCTTATTAGACCAAGCACTGAAGATAAACCTATTGCTAAGGCATCATCTCCGAATGGTAAGGGAAATGCCATTAAGGAAAATGTAAAAACTGAGTCATCGTTTTCATTGGCTTCTGAACCTGTTTTACACGCGAATGTGTTTAAAAAAACTAAACAAAGCAATTTAGTGTTTACAGTGCGTCATGAAGATGAAAAGATTCAATCTAACATTGACATAGAATCTCAGACAGAGAGCACGCCTTCCCTTTCTCATTCAATCGCCTCAGCGGATAAGAATTCAGAAATTTTTTCGGCTGCACCCTCTGATCAATATCATATAGTGCCTTCTTCAGTTAACGAGATCAAAAGTCAGCCTCTATCAACTGAAGTAGCTGATAGTTATTTGATTAGTTCAGAAAGTCAATCTGCGAGGAAAGATCGTTTTCGTGGCATTATTCGAAAAATCAATAGGTTTTTAGGTAAAGATCGAGTAGAATCAGATCAAGTAAAATATATACAAGTTGCGAATTTTCAACTGGCAGTTGCACAATAATTTTTTTAAAAAGACGAATATGAAACAGACGTTATTGACATTTTTACTAGGAATTTTTGGACTCTTCTCATTTGCCCAACAGGATACTACAACAAAGCAAAAAGTTGATACAATTAGGGTTGGGGGTATCACCATTATCAAAACTGATAGTGATAAAAGAAAAGAGATAAGGGTTGTAGACACAACTGGCATACAGGTATCAATTGACACGTTAAAGGTTGGTGGATTGACAATAATCGGGAAAGGGATTTCACAAAGTATAAACGAAGTTGGAAAGGCATTAGAAAACTTGAATGGCTTAAGTGCCTTGGGTGAGTTGAAAGATATTGGAGATAAGACATTAGATATGCTAAAGAAGAAAAAGCTGAAGAAGGTCAGTACCAACTGGTTTGTGTGGGACCTTGGGTTTGCAGGGTACAATGACAAAACAAATTATGCAACATCCGAAGCCCAAAATTTTTTGCATGACCAAGGAATTATTCCCGCATCAAAAGGTGATTTTGCTGTGAAAGGGTCGCGTATATCAAATTTTAATCTTTGGTTTTTTATGCAACGTGTTAGCATTGCAGCAAGTGTATTGAATCTGAAATATGGTTTAGGTATTGAAAGCAATAATTATTTCTTCAAATCAGATATCACTTATGTAGATGGGCTATCTCCATACACTATCAGAGGGAATAGTGATTTGTCAAAAAATAAGCTTGTCGCTAATTATCTAACTATCCCATTAATGATTAATGTAAATACAAATCCCAGAAAAGGTAAAAAAGGATTTCAGCTCTCTGCTGGTATAAGCGGTGGATATTTATACAGCAGCAAACAAAAGCAAAAAGGGAGTAGCGGAACTACAAGAAATAAAACTGATTTTAACTTGGAGCGTTGGAAGTTGTCGTATGTTGGAGAGCTTGGACTTGGGCCTGTTAAATTATATGGTTCGATGGCTACCACAAAATTGCACCAATACGGGCTTGATCAGCATCCGTATACAATAGGGGTACGATTCTCAAATTAGAACCCAATAAAAACGGCTATTTTCTTTTTAGAATAAGGCTATCGGCAGGATAATTTGCTTTAAGACTATCCATAATTCCTTGAGCCCAGTTTGTTACCAATGCCTTGTCATCATCTGATAATTTAGCGTTGGTATGAATAAGTGTGTATGACTCAAGTGGCATTTCGCCTTCTTTTATTTCGTCGATCAGTTCTTCTAGTTTATGATTCTGAACGGCTATACGAAGGCTCGCGAAATTATTTAAGTTAAAATGTTTTTTGCCATCATTTACATGATCGCTAAGCCACCACGAGATGGGCTGAACCTCTGAATACCATGGATAGTTTGTTTTATTGGTATGACAATCTGCGCAAGATCTATCAAGTATGGTTTGAACTTCAGTTGGCACATTATATAAAGTGCTAATGTCTTTTGTGGTGTCGCCAGATAAATTTTTCGCCGGACGAAATGCTTGTAGAATTATCAAGGCAACAAGCAAGCTGATTAAAATTTTCTTTACCATACTATTGATTTGACGTTTGTTAAATTTCTAGATTCTTCCTGTTTTAATTTCGTTCACTACAGTAGGGTCTAAGAGTGTTGATACATCACCTAAATTTTCTATGTCTCCTTCTGCTATTTTTCGTAGAATTCTTCTCATGATTTTTCCGCTTCTTGTTTTTGGAAGACCTGAAACCAATTGAATTTTATCTGGCTTTGCAATAGGTCCGATAATTCGACTTACTGTTGCACTGATATCTTTTCTAATCATTTGCTCGTCTCCATGTGTACCATTATAGATCACATACGCATAAATGCCTTGTCCTTTTACATCATGAGGGTATCCAACAACTGCACTTTCTACTACACCAGCATGCATGTTAATGGCGTTTTCTACTTCTGCTGTACCAATTCGATGTCCGCTTACATTTAAAACATCATCAACTCTACCTGTAATCCTGTAATATCCGTTTTCATCTCTATATGCACCATCTCCAGTGAAGTACAAATTTTCATAAGTTGCGAAATAGTTTGTTCTGCATCGCTCATGATCTCCATACGTTGTTCTGATGGTTGCAGGCCATGGCGATTTGATGCATAGGTTTCCTGTGACATTGTTTTCTACAATTTCATTTCCTTTTTCGTCAACTAACACAGGGTTTACGCCTGGCAATGGAAGTGTGGCATAGCTTGCTTTTGCAGGTGTAATACCTGCTAAGTTGCTGATTAATACCCCACCTGTTTCAGTTTGCCACCATGTATCTACTATAGGACATTTTTTCTTTCCAATATGTTCATCATACCAATGCCAAGCTTCTTCATTGATAGGTTCGCCCACCGTACCTAATACTCTGAGTGAGCTAAGGTCTTTGTTTTGTAATGGGCCGAGTCCGAATGCCATTAAACTTCTAATGGCAGTTGGAGCAGTATATAAGATGTTTACTTTGAACTTATCGATGATGTCCCAAAAACGTCCAGCATCTGGGAAAGTAGGAATACCTTCAAACATCAATGAGGTACCTCCAGCACTTAGTGGGCCATAAATAATATACGAATGGCCTGTTATCCAACCAATGTCGGCCGTACAAAAATGAACTTCTTGAGGTTGATATTGGAATACATTTAAGAAAGT
>CANKGM010000265.1 GCA_947481355.1 Chitinophagaceae bacterium | reverse complement strand
CTAGATGCCAAAAAATCTGATTTCAATGCATATAATTGATTAAGGATTTTAGATGAATCCGCAACAGTTGGATTCGAGCTAAAACTTACAAACGAAATTCCCTTTACGTGTTCCTGCTTAAACTCATCTTTGTGTTTCCCAACGTATTCTTCAATTTCTTGATCTGAAACGTTCACCGATGAATCAGATATAGTAGTATAAGGAATATTTAAAAAAGAAAATGATGAAAATGAAGTGTTATCAGAAATAGATTTTTCTATCATCCAAGTTGGAACATAAGCTCCCTGCGTAAGTAAAGAAGTATACTTCTCTGCGAGTAGCTTTCCTTCGATAGGCTTAATTAATTGATCAATAATATTTTGAACTTCGTCTTGCTTCGTGCTCTTCTTGAGGTTATTCATCCATGTTTTAGCAGCATTTACATCAAATCCACCAGTTGTCTTGTCTATAAATAGCTGTTTGAACTCTTGTGGGGCATCATCAGAGAATAATAATGCACCAACTTCTTTTGATGTTACAGTAAGCCCAAGCTTTTTAGCTTGCTCTTTTATTAACTGTTCTTGTACAATACTATTCCAAATGCTCTCAACGATATTTTGGGTCATCATATCGTTGGTTTGCATACCCTGGGAACGGTAGTTCTCTTCTATCTGATTGACCTTTTTGTTGAAATCGACAACCTCTACGTTTTCACCGTTTATCGACCCAACTGTTGTAGACTGGCCACTCAACATACTTCCGCCCTTTCCCACAAACGCATCTTGCACTAGAAAACCGATAAGACTAATAGAAATTAACCCGGTTAACAAAACCGCGGCCCTGTCTCTGATTTGCTGAATAATTGACATAATATTAATTTAGTAAAGAGGGAGCAAAAATAAGGTAAAAATGGTTATTAACAAACTGTGGAAAACACTCCAAAAAACCTCTTTTTTGAACAGTTTTTGGTGTTTTTTGAATTAAAACAACCCATTTAAGGTTAATTCACAGCTCTTTGTTAATAAGCGATCAGTGCTGTGGATTTCTATTGTTTTTGACTAGATAAATGTGGAAATCATAAAATATCTTTTGGCATTTTGTGGTAGTAAGCTATCCTCTTTCTATTTTTTCACATTTTACTATCGAGACATTAACATCAATTTAAAAAAGATTAGATATGTGAATTATTTATATGAATAA
Source organism: Chitinophagaceae bacterium (assembly GCA_947481355.1). Classification (GTDB taxonomy): domain Bacteria; phylum Bacteroidota; class Bacteroidia; order Chitinophagales; family Chitinophagaceae; genus Pollutibacter. The sequence continues at coordinate 2,248 of CANKGM010000265.1, read as the reverse complement.
TTTTAATTGTGGATAAGGATATAAAATTCTCAATAAATTATACATCTTTTAAAAACTAAAAATGTTAATAAGTAAAAAAAATAGTGATTTAAATCAGGAAAAATAATAACGAATATATGTTTTCAACATATTAACACCCGTAATAGTAATAAGTGTTTATATAAATAAAGTAATATTAATAAATACTACAATAGATATCAACATTTAAATTTACACCATGCTTAAATTTTTTAGTTCTCTATTAATTTTTTCTTTTTTTATCTCTTGTTCTGGAATTCGATTAATTCAAGAATATGATTCTATTTCAGATAATCGCATAAACTCATTACAAGAGAAAACAGCTAAATTTTTTATTAAATTAGATCGTCAATTTGGAAAGCAGGATTTGAATTATGATAATTTTATTTCTTTTTATGATGATTCTAAAGCTGATATAAATGTTTTATTAGTTAGAAACAGAGCTTTATATAAAACATCAATTACACAACAACAATTAGAATCGCTATTAATCCAATTTAAGTCTCTAGAGTTGCTTCATAAAAAGGGTTTAAATTCAAAAGAAGAAATTAATATTATTAAATCTGCTATCGAAAATTCATTCACTGCAATTCTACAATTTCAGCTATCTTTAAAAAAAAGATCTAATAGTTAATTCAGTATGTCAAAACATAAACTAATTCTTTCTGACATTTTAGATGAAATGTCTACTGCAGTACAAAAAGTTCTTAAATCAAAATGGAAGAAAGTTAAACCCCTTGCTGAATTACAATTAAAAAACATAATTCATAATTTAGAACAAATAGCTGAATTAAAAATACAAGGAAAAATTACTGAAGAGCAAGCCAGGCTTCATCTTACAATACAAAAAGAATCCATCAGAACAATTTTATTAAGCTTTGAAGGGATAGGTATTCTTACTGCAGAAGAAGCAATTAACTCAGCATTAAATGCTGTAAAAACTATTGTTAATAAAGCAATAGGTTGGAAAATTTTATAAAGATGAGTAATATTAAAAATATAATATTTGACCTTGGTGGAGTACTGATAGACTGGAACCCAGACTATATGTATAAAAAAATTATACCTGACTTAGAATATAGAACTTGGTTTTTAAATACTATTTGTACGTTAGATTGGAATGAAAAGCAAGATGGTGGACGAACGATTGAAGAAGCAACCAACGAGCTTATCATACAATATCCAGACCAGAAACAAAATATATTAGCTTATTATGAACGTTGGGAAGAAATGTTAAATGGATCAATACCAGGTACTGTAGACATATTCAAAATTTTAAAAGAAAATAAGGACCTTAAGATATATGCACTTACAAATTGGTCTGCTGAAACTTTTCCTCGTGCACTAGAAATATTTGACTTTTTACATTGGTTTGATGGTAGAATTGTATCTGGAGAAGAAAACACTCGGAAACCCCACAAAGACATTTACGAACTTATAGTTAATAGATTTTCTTTACATAAAGATGAAACTATTTTCATAGATGATAATCTAAGAAACATTCTCGCTGCAGAAGAATTCGGAATAAGATCCATTCATTTTAAATCACCCGAATTATTGAAATCTTCTTTAGAGGAATTAAACCTATTGTAATTACTTCATTACTTGATATATAATCAGACTAAATAGATAAGCAAGTCCTGTCATATATAATAATTGGATTAGAGGCCATTTCCAGCTCCCTGTTTCCCTTTTAACCACTGCCAGCGTACTCATACATTGCATAGCTAATAAATAGAATATTAAGAGAGATATACCCGTTGCAGGAGTATAAACCGGAGTGCCATCACTTCTTCGAGCAGATTGCATTTTATTTCGCAGGGTACTACTATTTTCGTCTGCCCCATCACCCACACTATATAACGTTGCCATTGTTCCTACAAAGACCTCTCTCGCGGCAAATGAGGTTATTAATGCGATACCTATTTTCCAATCATATCCGAGCGGTCTTATAACAGGTTCAATTGCTCTGCCCATTATACCCGCATATGAATTTTCAAGCAGTTCAGAAGATCTCTCTGTATTATATAATTTTTTATTCTCAGGATAATTAGCAATTTGTTGTTGATAATGTGCATTAATTTCTTCTCGTTTATTACCTGGACCAAATGAACTTAATCCCCATAGTATTAAGGATATTAATAGAATCACCCGCCCTGCATCAAACACAAACACTTTGGGTTTTTCTACCATAGTTATGATGATGTTTTTCCATCTAGGCTGCTTATAT
>CANKGM010000264.1 GCA_947481355.1 Chitinophagaceae bacterium | reverse complement strand
TATAAGTCGTATGCAGATGTTACACTAGATGATGTATTCTCTTCTAGCGAGTTAAACGACGCAGGTCATTTAGTTGCAAATCATATGGCTACAACGCTATTCATTGCCGGGCAGAATCGAAAATTTGTTGAATATAGTCTGCCCGATGAGGTTCAGTATTCTCCTGTATTTGCTATAGAGACAATTGATTATAATTCAGACGGGAACAAAGACCTATTATTATTTGGTAATAACAGCCATACTAAAATAAGACTAGGAAAGTTTGACGCGAATTATGGTATATTATTAGCTGGTGATGGAAAAGGTAGATTCCGCTATGTCCCTCAAACTGAATCTGGATTCAATGTATGGGGAGATGTTCGCAGTACATTGCAGCTGAATAATAGGTTGATTATTGGTGTGAATAGCAAAAAAGTTCAAACATATAAATTGAAGTAAAGGAATCGTGATGAAAAAGGCCATATACATACAGGTAATCATTTATTGTTTTTCAGTGTTGATTATTTTATCTAGCTGCAACTCAAATAATCAACCTGTTGCAACAGACGTTGAACTGGCTACCTCATGGGCAGACATGACAAATTATATTACGCAGCATACACCCGCTAATACCCCAACATTCGCTTCAAGGTGTTTTGGGTATATTGGTTTGACCATGTATGAATCAGTTGTGCCAGGATTTTCTGAATACAACTCCATTGCAGGTGAATTAAATGGCTTGGATAGTATGCCCAAACTAGAAAGTGGAAAGCAGTATTCTTGGCAGCTTGCATTAAATGCTGGACAGGCAGAAATCATTCGGAATATTTATATACAGACTTCCGATGAAAATAAGCAGCGCATCGATTCGCTTGAAAATTATTTCAACACAATGTATGCCGATTCAATAGTTGATAAATCAATCGTAGATCGTTCTATTGCATTTGGTAAAAAAATTGCACTTACTATATTTCAATGGTCAACTACGGATGGTGGTCATCGTGGTTATCTTAGAAATTTTGATAAGAAATTAATCTTCAAACAAAAGCCTGGTTCATGGAAGCCACCTCTTTATGCTCAATCATTTAGTCATTATCCCCTTCATCCACATTGGGGCGAGAATAGAACGTTTTTAATAGCAGATTCAATGATGCAAGCACCTGCTTTCATTTCCTACGACACAACGAAAGGCTCTGATTACTACAATCAATTTCTCCGTGTATATAATCAAGAAAAGAGTTTGACAGTAAAAGAAAAGCAAACTGCTATATGGTGGAGTGACGATCCAGATGAAACGGTCACCCCACCCGGTCACTCATATTATTTCGGAACCATTGCATTAAGAAGGCAAAAGCCCGACTTGATTCATTGTGCAGAAACATATGCGCGTATTGGAATTTCTATTTCTGATGCATATAGAAATTGCTGGAAATGGAAATATCAATTTTTTAGTGAACGACCAAATACATTTATTGTTGAGCACATTGATCAACAATGGCATTCCTTTTGGCCTGATCCACCTTTTCCTGCATTCCCTTCTGGTCATGCTATTCAATCTGCTGCTGCTGCAACTGTATTAGAAGATCTTTATGGAAATGCTTTTGCATTTACAGATAGCTTGCATGCTGGTCGTAAAAAAGATGAACTCCGAAATACTGACTTTACGGTTAGAGATTTTACTTCATTTTGGCAAGCGGCTGAAGAAACCGCTAATTCACGGTTCCTTGGCGGGATACATACGCCTCAAGATAATATGGCAGGGTTAGAACAGGGGAAGCTTATTGGACAACATGTAAACGCATTGCATTGGAAGAAAACTAATCATACTACTGACAAATGAGGTCTTTTTATTTATATATACTAACTATATTTTTTATTATTGATAATGCCAATGGCCAAACCCATTTCACAGACGTGACTACTCCTGCAGGCATTGATCATAGCTTTCAAGTGTACGAAGGGATGTTTGGCGGCGGAGCATGTGTGATTGATTTCAATAACGATGGATGGGAAGATCTCTATGTCACTGGCGGAATGCGAGATGATATTTTGTATATGAATAATGGTCATGGTGGGTTCGTAAATGTATACGAACAATCGGGTATGACCGAAACAAAAAAATACGTCACTCAAGGAGTAGCGGGAGCTGATGTGAATAGAGATGGGTTCGTTGATTTATTCATTACTACCATTAGTCGACGTGAGAGAAAAGAAGCCATCCCACGAGAGATAAACCTATTGTACATCAATAACGGAAATGGCACGTTTAGAAATGCCACCAAAGAATTTGGATTAGATCAAATGTATTCTTTTAGTACAAGTGTGAGTTTTGGTGATTTCAATGCGGATGGTTGGCCTGATGCTTATATTGGAAATTATTTTAATGAATACAAAGGGAAGTTGAATGTGATTGATGATGCAACAGTAGTTGGGGCAAATCAAATCGCAAAAGGATACTTACTTCTCAATGAGAATGGCAAACGATTCAAGGATGTTTACAGCGACTATGATTTAGATTTTAAAGGCTTTGGCTTTGGTGGAATCTTTACTGATTTTGATAATGATGGCGATCAAGATATTTTCGTTAATCATGATTTTGGATACAAGCGAACGCCCGATATGCTCTTGGAAAATAAATATCCCTGGAAATCATTTAAAGACGTAGGCAAAGAAAAAGCGATGGATTTGAAAATCAATTCCATGAGTACCGCGGTGGGGGATTATAACAACGATGGATTGTTGGATTATTACGTCACGAATATTGGCTTTAATTATTTCATGATAGGACAAGGGAACGATAAACCATATATCAATAGAGCCAAGGAATTAGGGATGTCTATATTTTCCATAAGTTGGGGTGCGAATTTTGTTGACTTTGATCAGGATGGGGATGAAGATCTTTTTGTTTCCAATGGCGATTTAAATCCAAATTGTGTTCCTATGGGGGATTTTTATTATGAAAATCAAGGAAAGCAATTTCGCGAAAATGGTATAGCGATGGGTGTTGCTGACTATGGTATTGGGAGAGGTTCAGTTGTGTTTGATTATGACCACGATGGCGATATGGACTTACTGGTGGTGAATCAAAAGCCCATGTTAGATTATCCTGTTCCTTCTATTACTCATCTATATAGAAATGATGGTAAGAAAGGAAATTGGATAAAAATTAAATTAAAGGGAGTAGATGCAGAAACCCATGGTATAGGATCACGTATTGAAATTATTGCAGGAGGGAAAAGAATGATTCGTGAAATTGATGGGGGTGCTTCAAGTCATATGTCGCACAACTCTGTGATTGCTCATTTTGGATTGGGGAACATAACCACTGTAGATAAAATAATAATTCATTGGGTAGGGGGTAATACACAAATCATTAACCAGGTTGGTGTAAATAAAATGATCACAATCGTTGAAACTCCTGCTGCGAAATACGCACCTTGGTATGTTTAT
>CANKGM010000263.1 GCA_947481355.1 Chitinophagaceae bacterium | reverse complement strand
TGCCGAAATTTTAATAATCATATGTCAACATCAACTCTCGCTAAACTAGACTTTAGCTTACCGTATAAAGTAAAAGATATTTCCCTTGCAGAATGGGGAAGAAAAGAAATTAGACTTGCCGAAGCTGAAATGCCAGGACTAATGGCTATCCGTGCTGAGTATGGTCCTTCACAACCCCTAAAAGGTGCTCGTGTTGCAGGTTGCTTGCACATGACCATTCAAACTGCTGTATTGATTGAGACTTTAGTTGCTCTTGGTGCAGAAGTAAAATGGAGCTCATGTAATATATTTTCAACGCAAGACCATGCTGCTGCTGCCATCGCTGCTGCAGGTATTGGCGTATTTGCTTGGAAAGGACAAAGCATTGAGGAAGCTGATTGGTGTATTGAACAAACCTTATTCTTTGGCGGTGCTGATCGCCCTCTTAACATGATTCTTGATGACGGAGGCGACCTTACCAATATGGTATTGGATCAATTCCCAGAACTCATCCAACACGTTAAAGGAATTTCAGAAGAAACAACAACAGGCGTACATCGCTTATACGAGCGTGTTGCAAAAGGCACTTTGCCTATGCCCGCTATCAATGTAAATGATAGTGTAACGAAATCTAAATTCGATAACAAATACGGTTGTAAGGAATCTCTTGTTGATGCAATCAGAAGAGCAACTGATGTAATGCTTGCAGGTAAAGTTGCTGTAGTAGGTGGATATGGTGATGTAGGAAAAGGATCAGCTGCTTCTCTAGCTGGAGCAGGTTGCCGTGTAATTGTAACAGAGATTGATCCTATTTGCGCATTACAAGCTGCAATGGATGGTTTCGAAGTGAAAAAAATGATTGATGCTGTAAAAGAAGCAGACATCATCGTTACCGCATCAGGTTGCCGCGACCTCATCACAGGAGCGCACTTCAAAGCAATGAAAGACAAAGCCATCGTTTGTAATATCGGACACTTCGATATTGAAATCGATGTAGCTTGGTTGAATAGCAATTATGGCCAAACAAAAGATACCATCAAACCACAAGTTGACTTGTACAATGTTGATGGAAAGGACATCATACTTCTTGCTGAAGGAAGATTGGTTAACCTTGGCTGCGCAACAGGTCACCCAAGTTTTGTAATGAGTGCCTCATTCACAAATCAGGTTCTTGCTCAACTTGAATTGTGGACGAACAGCAGTAAATACGATAAAAATGTATTTGTATTGCCTAAACACCTTGATGAGAAAGTAGCAAGACTTCACCTTTCTAAAATTGGTGTAGTACTAGATGAACTAAGCACAGAACAATCAGCTTACCTCGGAATTCCACAAAGCGGTCCGTTTAAGTCTGACTTGTATAGATATTAATTTTCAACTCAGTCAATGTAAAGCCGATAGTCAAATCACTGTCGGCTTTTTTATTTTTACACTATCATCATTAAAATGTTGATATGTTATCAAATAGTAGAAACACGTGCCATTAATTTTATTTAACTTTATATGCTAAAATCCATAATAAAACTTTGACTAAACTATCAGTCAATATAAACAAAATTGCCACCCTAAGAAACAGCAGAGGAGGAAACAATCCAGACCTCATCAAGGTGGCATTGTACGCTGAACGATTTGGTGCAGATGGCATTACAGTACATCCTCGTCCAGATGAACGCCACATTCGTTATGCTGATGTACGAGAATTGAAAAATGTACTTCATCAAGAATTTAATATTGAGGGAAACTGCAGAGAAGAAAAATTTATCCAACTTGTATTAGATACAAAACCTGCACAAGTAACACTTGTTCCAGATGCAGAAGGACAATTAACCTCCGATCATGGTTGGGATACCATTACGCATAAATCATATCTAACAGAAATAATTAGTGTATTCAAAGAAGCTGGCATAAGAACTAGTATTTTTTGTGACCCCGAAATACGGATGATTGAAGGTGCCGCATTAACAGGTACCGATCGAATTGAATTATATACCGAATCGTACGCAACCCATTATTTATCTTCACCAGAAAAAGCCATCGCATCATATATCACAGCTGCAGAAAAGGCAAAACAATTAGGCTTAGGAATTAACGCAGGACATGATTTAGATCTTCATAACCTTGGATATTTTATCAAAAACATTCCGTACATTGAAGAAGTAAGTATTGGTCATGCACTAATCTGTGATGCATTGTATCTTGGATTAGAGAATACCATTCAACTGTATAAGAGGCAACTTAACCCATTCTAATAAATCAATTTAAAAAATTAAACATCATGAAAAAATTAGTTTCACTTTCTTTTCTAATTGCATTTTTATTAATTGGCAACTACGCATCTTCACAAGATAAAAAGGCTAGTCCAGCTGCAACTGCAACAGGAAAATCAGGTAACGTAACCATCACCATAAACTATTCATCTCCTTCTGTTAAAGGAAGAAAGATTTGGGGCGACTTAGTTCCTTTTGGTAAAGTATGGAGAACTGGTGCAGACGAAGCCACTATATTTGAAACAGATGGCGATTTGAAAATTGAAGGACAAAAACTTCCTAAAGGAAAATATAGCTTGTTCACTATTCCTGAAGAAAAATCTTGGACCATCATCATCAATAAAAAAGCAAATCAATGGGGTGCCTACAGCTACAAACAAGAAGATGATGTGCTTAGAGTAAAAGTTAAACCAGGTAAATCTGCATCATTCAATGAATCACTTGGATTTGTGGTAGCAGATGGTAAAGTATCCATTAGATGGGAGAACATGGAAGTTTCTTTCAAAGCACAATAAACTGAATTGGGTAGAATACGTTGAAGTCATTTCAACAACTCTTTAAATTATACATTAAGGCATCATCGCAAAACGATGATGCTTTTTTTTATTACTATAAGTTGACTAACCCTCAGCAAAAACATATAAATACATACCCAATTTGGCATATAAGGACTATGCACCCAATGCTCGATAATTTTCATAACTTAGGGAGAATCAAGAATGACCATGGCTAGCAAAAAAATAGGCATATTATTTGGCAAGGAACGAAGCTTTCCAGAGGCATTAATCAGTAGAATAAATGCTAAAAAAAACAAGGGCGTTTCTGCAGAACCAGTGCTAATCGACAAAGTCATTCAAGCTAAACCTAGCGGCTATGCAGTAATAATCGATAGAATATCAAACGATGTACCATTCTATAGATCATACCTAAAAAATGCTGCGTTAACAGGCACAGCTGTTGTAAACAATCCATTTTGGGAAAGTGCTGATGAGAAGTTTTTCAATAATGCATTAGCTTCAAAAATAGGTATCCCTGTACCAAAGACTGTCATACTTCCTTCAAGAGAATTACCAGACAATACAAGCCATGATTCATTTTCAAACCTCACCTACCCGCTAGATTGGAAATCAATCTTCGAATACATTGGCTTTCCCGCTTTTATGAAACCATTTGCAGGAGGTGGATGGAATA
>CANKGM010000262.1 GCA_947481355.1 Chitinophagaceae bacterium | reverse complement strand
TGCAGTTGTTGGTGAGCCAGGAAACTCTTTAGTTTCTTATGTAGGTGCAGCCTCTGGCGGAATTTTTAAAACTACAGATGGGGGTATAAACTGGAATCCAATTTTTGATGAAATGGATAACTCATCTATTGGAGCATTAGCCATTGCAGAAGGAAATCATAACCATATTTGGGCGGGTACTGGCGAAACATTTTTAATCCGCCCTGCACATGCTAATGGTAATGGTATTTATAAATCTGTTGATGGAGGTAAATCTTGGAAAAATATGGGATTGAAAGAAACTGTACTCATTAGCAAAGTAATTGTTGACCCTTCAGATACGAATACAGTTTATGTAGCAGCACTCGGTCATGCCCATGGCCCACAACAAGAGCGTGGTGTATATAAAACGACTGACGGTGGAAATACATGGAACCGAATTTTATTTGTAGATGAGAATACAGGATGCAGTGACCTATCAATCAATCCAAAGGATCCCAAAAATTTAGTAGCTGCCATGTGGCAAGTAGAACTCAAAACCTGGAACTTAAATAGTGGTGGCCCAGGTAGTGGATTCTATAAAACAACCGATGGAGGGAAAACATGGAAACAAATGCAAAATGGTTTGCCAGGTGGATCAGCACATCCCATTGGCAAAACCTCTATTGATATTGCACAAAGTAATCCAACCACAATCTATGCATTAGTGGAGGATAAGTCACCAGGACTTTATAAGTCAATGGACGGAGGCGAAAACTGGAAACTTATCTATGAAAGCCATTCCATGGCGCAGCGTGCACCTTACTATACAAGAGTAAGGGTTTCATCTCAAGATGAAAATAAACTGTATACTATCTGTGTAACGATAATGGAGTCATTAGATGGCGGCAAAACATTCAATGGAAATGGCAATTACAACCCAGGTGGAGACAACCATGATATTTGGTTTGATCCTAAAAATGCAGAGCGTATCATGGTCGCCCATGATGGTTGCATGAATATGACATTAACTGGTGGTAAAGCATGGCAAAATATAAATCTGCCGATTGCGCAACTTTATCATGTTGCCGTTGATGATATGGTTCCTTATCACGTCATGGGAAATAGACAAGACGGTTCTTCATACAGAACTGCAGCTATCAATATGCAAGGATCTATACCTCTTTCTGCTTGGGAAAATGTTGGCGGTTGCGAAAGTGGTTTTGCCCAAGCTGATCCCTTTGATAATAATATTATCTGGTCGGGATGCTATGATGGCGGACTAGATGTCACGAATGTAAAAACAGGTCTATCACATGATGTAAGAGCATGGCCTGAAGCAGGATATGGATGGGCACCTGCCGACATGACCTATCGATGGCATTGGAATTTTCCAATGGTTGTTTCAAAACATGAAAAAGGGACAGTTTATGTTGGAAGTCAATATGTACATAAAACAAATAATGCAGGAATGAATTGGACATTGATAAGTCCTGATCTTACCACCAATACAAAATCACACCAACAAAATTCAGGTGGCATAAATTCAGATAACCTGATGACATTTGATGGATGTACATTGTATGTCATTGCTGAGTCACCAATTAAGAAAGGAGTATTGTGGACCGGTAGTAATGACGGACAAGTTAATATCACTACAGACGGAGGTAAAACCTGGAATAATGTTACAGCAAATATTAAAAATATTGCACCTTGGGGAACAATTCGAAGTATTGATCCGTCAAACTTTGATGCGGGAACAGCATACATAAGCATTGTATACCAACAATTAGGAGACTTCAATCCCTACTTATTTAAAACTACGGATTTTGGAAAAAGCTGGAAAAAAATCAGCAGTAACTTTCCCATAACTAATAGCTCATTTATTCATTGTATCAAAGAAGATCCTGAACAAAAAGGATTGCTTTATGCAGGTTGTGATAATGGATTATTTATTAGCGCAGATGATGGCTCAACCTGGACTCAAATCAAAAACAATTTACCGCCATCACCTATCTATTACCTCGCCATACAAAAAAACTTTAAAGACCTAGCCATTGCAACCTATGGCAGAGGTTTTTATATACTTGATGACATCAGTGCTATCCGAAATTGGGCTAAAAATACCGTGAAAAGTAAAATTGAATTGTATCCAATTAGAAATGCGTATCGATTCAATATGAAAGCTGGCACACATGCCGAATATACAATGGCATCAGGAAGCAATCCACCCTATGGTGCAAGTATTAACTATTTTCTACCAGAAGACTTAAAAGAAGACCCAAGCATTTACATACTAAATAGTCATGGCGACACCATTCAACATCTCAAAGGAATCAAAGAAAAAGGAATCAATAGAGTTTGGTGGAATTTAGCTCATGAGCAAATCGAGTTACCCTTATTAAAAACAAAGCCGGTTAATAAGTCATTTGTCAACCTCGATTCGACTGGATCAAGGACTATGTTTATTTACGACTTAGATATTGCACCAGGACTACAAGCTCCTCGCATTCCACCTGGCACATATACTGTTGTCTTAAAAGCGGGAAACATCATTTTAAAAGATAGATTAAATGTACTGAAGGATCCAAATATTAATTCCTCTCTAGTAGATATCAATCTGCAGTATCAACATGGAATGGAGTTGTACAATAGCATAAAACATTGCCTATCGATCATTTCCGATATGGAGAACAAAAGGGCTGTATTAATAAAGGAAGCTAGCAGGTCTTCTTTGGAAAAAGAACAAAAGATATATGCATTAGAAAGCGAACTCATGGACATACACCAAACAGGTGCTCGCATGGATATATTTAGAAATCCAGCAAAAGTATTTGAGAGGATGTTGTCCATTGGAAAAGAGAGCATCGCAAATGGAGCGGACTTTCCTCCAACTAGTCAACAAAGAGAAGTGTTCAAATCCTTAAAAGCAAAATTAAGTGCTATTGAAAAGGCATATAAAATTATTCAGCCCTAGTTTGTAACAAACTTACTTTTTGAATACCAAACAAACCGGCATAGAAACATTAATGTCTTTATGCAGATCCGTGAGCTTACCAGTATAATCATCAAATGAAAAGACTTGTACTCTGCTTTCAGTTTGACTGGCTACAAATACTAATTTACCACTTGGATCAAAGGTGAAATTTCTTGGCATCTTCGCAACAGGCTGATGATTATTTGCCTCTAACCTGCCATCAGGAAGTATTTTAAACACTGCAATATCATCACTTGTAATCCGATTTGAGACCAAAAGCCATTTGCCATTGGGAGAAATATGAATATCAGCACTTGCTTTGTCATCCTTTACCTTAGATGTATCGGTTACGATGGTTTGTACATTTGTTAATTTATCTCCTACTACATGATATACATCAACTAATCCTTTTAATTCTGAAACCAAATACATTCTTGTTCCCGATTTATCAAACACCAGGTGTCTTGGGCCATTACCAGCATTGATTTTTATTTTCTTATACGTCACACTCACTGTACCAT
>CANKGM010000261.1 GCA_947481355.1 Chitinophagaceae bacterium | reverse complement strand
TGACGCTTGGCGCTTAGCACTCTTTGACAATTGTATAGCAATTGTATCTTCTGAAAATATTAACTTGCTTAGCCAAAATCGTTCAGCGTTCAGCGTTCAGCGTTCAGCGTTCAGCGCCAAGCGTTCAGCGCCAAGCGTCCAGCGTTCAGCGTTCAGCGTTCAGCGCCAAGCGTCAAGCCTATTCCTCATGCCCACAAAAGACTACTATCAAATTCTTGAACTGGAAGTTGGAGCGGATAAATCTTCAATAAAAAAAGCATACAGGAAGTTAGCCATGCTTTACCATCCTGATAAGCAAGTTCAATTAGATAGTAATTCATCTTATTTTCAAGAAATCCAAGAAGCATATGAAACGCTTATAGACCCATACAAAAGAGAACAGTATCTCCAAGCTAGATGGCTTGAGCAAGCCATGGGCAAAAATTCAGAAGGGTTTCTTTCAGCAAGTGAAATCATCAAACTAACTATAAAAACTGAACAATATTTAAACGGTGTAGATAAATTTAAATTAGACTCCTATACCCTCTTAAACTACCTGCTCAGCATATTTGATTTAACTAGAATCAACACGATCCTCTCAGAAAAAAATCAATCAATAGAAAATACATTTCTTGAACACCTTATCGTGATCTCAACACAGTTGTCTAGCGATGGACAATCTCAACTAAAAGAAAGAGTAAAATCTATTGTTGAAAAAAACAACAACCTACATCAAGCATGGCTAGTGCAAATAGCTAAAAAAAAGAAATCAGAACTTCATGATAAATTAATTATACCAGCAGTACTCATTTTGGTACTACTAATCTGCATAGTGATTTATTTTAGTGCCAAGTAATATTGTCAAGAACAAATCATCCTATCTCATTCAACTACACCTTATTTGACAAGCATTTGACTATTGCCTCATTATAAATTACCTTTGCATAATGCATTATGTAACAGTAGAAGGCCTTGGGAAGTCATACGGAATCAAACCCCTTTTCACAAACATTTCATTTCACATCAACGAAGGGGATAAAATAGCCCTCATCGCTCGAAACGGATCCGGAAAATCGACTATGCTACGCATCTTATGCGGCAAAGAAACCGCCGAGCAAGGTAAGGTTTGGATAAACAAAGGAGTCAACACCGTAATGTTTGAACAAGATCCGCAATTCAGTGAATCAAGCAGTATCCTTGATAATATCTTTGCCCACAACCACCCTATCATCAATGCTATCAAAAAATATGAAGCCGCTGAAGATTCCAACGATCCCGATAAAATAACGGAAGCGTTAGGTGAAATGGAAGATCAAAATGCGTGGGACTTTGACGCTAAAGTGAAGCAAATCCTTACCAAATTGAACATCCATAACATGGATCAATTGGTAGGAAGCCTTAGCGGCGGTCAACGAAAAAGAGTTGCTCTAGCTAGAACTCTAATCGATATTGGATTCGAGAATAACCATTGCCTACTAATCATGGATGAACCAACAAACCACCTAGATGTAGAAATGGTTGAATGGCTAGAACACTATTTAGATAAAGAAAAAATAACACTACTACTTGTTACACATGATCGATATTTTCTTGATGCCGTCTGTACTGAAATATGGGAACTAGACAATAGTAAAATTTATACCTACAAAGGCGATTATCAGAATTATGTAGAGAAAAAAGCTGCGCGAATTGAAAGTGAAATAGCATCTATAGATAAAGCTAAAAATACATTCCGAAAAGAACTTGAATGGATGCGTAAACAGCCAAGAGCTAGAACCACCAAGTCGAAAAGCAGACAAGATAATTTTTATGAAATTGAAAAAGTTGCCAAACAAAAAATTGAAGACCGTCAAGTAGACCTTCAAATGAAAATGAGCAGATTAGGGGGCAAAATTGCTGAATTCAAAAAAGTCTATAAAAAATTCGGAGAGAAAACTATACTTTCTGGATTTGATTACACATTTAAAAAAGGAGAACGCATTGGCATCATTGGTAAAAATGGTGCAGGCAAATCAACATTTGTCAACATGCTTCAAGGTCTTGAAGAACCCGATAGCGGAAAAATTAATATCGGAGATACCATCATCTTTGGAAACTATTCACAACAGGGTCTTGTACTAAAACAAGATATGAGGGTTATTGAATATGTAAAAAACATTGCAGAACACTTTCCATTGGCAAATGGTGCCACGATGAGTGCCTCTCAATTTCTTGAGCTATTTTTATTCTCCCCAGATCAACAATACAGCTACATTAGCAAATTAAGTGGTGGTGAAAAAAGACGCTTACACTTGTTGACCATCCTTTTCAAAAATCCAAACTTTCTAGTATTGGATGAACCAACTAACGACCTTGATCTGCCTACCCTATCTGTTCTAGAAAATTTTCTGATGGATTTCCCAGGCTGCTTAATCATCATTAGCCACGATAGGTATTTCATGGACAGAATTGTAGATCATTTATTTGTGTTTGAAGGCAATGGTGTGATTCGCGATTTCCCTGGAAACTATGCTGAATACAGAGAAGAACAATCTGAAAAAACAATTGATCCTGAGAAAGTAAAATCTCAGATTATTGTCAACAGAGATCCGGAACCCGAAACACCTAATGCAAAACGAAAGCCAAGCTTCAACGAGAAAAGAGAATTTGAAATGCTGGAAAAAGAAATCAAAAAAATGAATCTCGAAAAAAACGAGATTACAGAAAACCTTTCAGATACGAATCTCACTTATGCTGAAATAGAAAAATACTCACAACGGTTCAGTGAATTAAGCCAACTGATTGATGAAAAAGAATTACGCTGGCTTGAGCTGAGTGAAATATGTTAGAGAAATTGAATTGATTTTATCTCTCCAAAAAGGCTGCACGCTCCAATCGATCATTGATTGCTCTTCCAATGCCTTCATCTGGAAAACACTCAGCTACAATAACATCAACATCAGCAGCATCCATTTCACGCATGGCTGAAAATAATCTAGCAGCAGCCTCTTCTAAATTTCCATTGGGAGATAAAATGATTTCAAGCTGAGGATGCAAACTGAAATAAGATTGTTTGAATGAAATAACACCAACCTTCTTATCAACCTGATCTAATATAATTTGTTCCACATTCCCCATTAAAAATGGCTTCTGTGTAGCATAATGACTTTTAAGTTGACCTGGTGCAGTAGGTGATGCATGCGACAAAGCTAATGACACAACTAAACCTGTTGCACGTTCAAGCTGTTCAATAGTTATGCCACCAAGACGATGAACAACAACTTCATCAGCATGAAAACCAACTATAGTTGATTCCAACCCCACTCGACAAGAACCACCATCCAAAACATATGATATCTTCCCACTCAATCCTTGCAATACATGATCGGAACTAACTGGACTAACATACCCACTTGAATTAGCACTGGGTGCAGCAAGCGGAAAGGCTAACATTGAAAGTAAATCAAGTGTCAACGGATGATCAGGTATACGAACTGCAACATGACTACTACCAGCTGTTACAAGATCTG
>CANKGM010000260.1 GCA_947481355.1 Chitinophagaceae bacterium | reverse complement strand
CATATATCATATATATTTGTGTTCTCTGCAATCAGGTTGGTTCGGGCTGATGTAAAATAGGAAACCGAACTTCAATAAAATTGCTCAACATGGCATTAAAACGTGATGATGATTTCAGCGCTCATTTGTCAGGTTCATTACCCGAACCTGAAGCAACTTCGAATAGTTGGTTTAAACGGCGTAAAAAGGGAATCAGTACATCTACTTCGGAGAAAAAAGAAGTTCCAGATGGACTTTGGACACAATGCCCTTCCTGCAAATACACTTGTACTAAAGTTGAACTAAAAGAAAACCTATCGGTTTGTCCTAAATGCGCATATCATCATAGAATTGGAAGTGCAGAGTATTTTGAAATTTTGTTTGATGAAAATGAGTTCACTGAATTATTTAGTGATGTTCGTTCTGTTGATTTTTTAGGCTTTAATGACTTGAAACCATATAAGAAAAGGTTAGTTGAAGCATATAACAAAACGGGCCTTCATGATTCGATTACAACTGCGGTTGGTAAAGTAGGTGGCAATGGCCTTGTAATTTGTTGTATGGACTTTAACTTCATCGGTGGATCTTTAGGAAGTGTTATGGGCGAAAAAATTGCACGCGCTGCAGAATATTGCTTGGAACATAGAACTCCATTAATGATTGTGAGCAAGAGCGGTGGTGCTCGAATGATGGAAAGTGCATTTTCACTGATGCAATTACCTAAAACACTGGGTAAAATAAGCAAGCTAGCTGTTGCAAAGATTCCATTCATCTCATTATGTACCGATCCAACTTACGGAGGCACTACAGCTTCATTTGCAATGGTGGGGGATATAAATATTGCTGAGCCTGGAGCCATGATCGGATTTGCCGGACCAAGGGTTATAAAAGAGACAATTAAAAAAGACTTACCAGAAGGATTTCAAACCTCAGAATTCCTAATTGAGCATGGTTTCTTGGATATGATCGTCGAAAGAAAAAAGTTAAAAGAAAGGATCGCAACGTTGCTCTCTTTGTTTGCTAGCTAAGTCGGACCCCGACATAACTTGGGTATCGTTAAAAATGGAAATCAAAAATCGATCTGCCAGTTTCGAATTTTTCATCGAAGACAAATTCGATGCTGGAATGATGTTGACCGGTACAGAGGTAAAAGCACTTCGAGATGGTAGAGCTAATTTTAATGACAGCTATTGTTTACTCGATCATGGGGCCCTCTACATAAAAGGCTTACATATCTCTCCATATGAATTTGGTAGTTATGCTAACCATAATCCTACTAGGGAACGAAAACTGTTATTGCATAAAAAAGAACTGCTAAAAATTGCTCAAAAAATAAAGGAGAAAGGGCTCACTATCATCCCCCTTAAAATTTATTTCAACGAAAATGGTTTCGCAAAGATTCAAATTGGACTAGGTAAAGGAAAGAAAACCCACGATAAACGTGAATCCATAAAACAGCGGGAATCAGATCGCGAAATAAAGCGCTACCTGAAGTAACAATTCATCAGAGAACGCGTTATTTTTTTGGCAGATATCTTATTTTTCCCCAATTTTGCTTCAATGAACACAATTAACATATCAAATAACGGTTGGCATACTTACTCTTCATTGGGGTAAGACCTATGTTATTTGTATACATAAGTAAAGCCCCGATCATTCGGGGCTTTTGTTTTTCGGAATTATAAACAAGATTGAATGGAAAAAGTAGATAAAATCATATTAAAGAGTTCACTCACCAAAATGCCTGCTGACCTATTTACACCAGTAGGAGTCTACTTGCGTTTGAGGGATCGATTTAGGGATACGGTGTTGCTGGAAAGCACCACCAACAGCGTTGCGGACAGTAGTTTTTCATTTATTGGAATCAATGCCATCGGAGGGATCGAAATCAAAGCCAATAATCGAATCGAGATTAAATATCCCACTAAAGATCCAGTTGAACTCGAACTTGATCACGGAAAATCAGTTCCCGATTTTGTATGGGAATATATGCAAGGCTATGAAGTGCAAAATACTTCCAAAGAATTGAAATATGCTCAAGGCCTTTTTGGCTATACTGCTTATGATGCAGTGCCTTTTTTTGATACCATTCATTTTGATTCAAAAGCATACGAACCAACTAATCAACCTAGCTCGTCACTAGAAAATCCAGATGTAATTCCACTATTACGATATAGATTGTATCAATACGTCATTGCTTTTGATCATTTTCGAGACGAACTCTATATTATTCAAAATCATATCGAAGGACTAGACGGTAATACGGAGGTCATTGAACATCTTATCAGAAGTCGTGATGTGCCCGAGTTTCCTTTCGAAGCGAATGGTGAGGAATCTTCTAACCTGACAGATGATGAATATCTTGAAATGGTGAAGAAAGGGATTTCACATTGTTATCGTGGCGATGTATTTCAAATTGTCCTCAGTAGAAGATTTCAGCAATCCTTTCAAGGAGATGAATTTAATGTCTATAGAGCCTTGCGTATGATCAATCCTTCACCGTATCTTTTCTTCTTCGATTATGGTGATTATAAACTGATGGGTTCTTCTCCTGAAAGTCAGTTAATCATCAACAACGGAAAAGCAATTGTGCATCCCATTGCCGGGACATTTAAGCGGAGTGGGGATGATGCTATTGATAGAAAAGAAGCTGAACGATTACTTGAAGATCCAAAGGAAAATGCTGAACACGTTATGTTGGTTGATTTAGCGCGAAATGATTTGAGTAGGGTATGCGATCAAGTAAGCGTTTCTCAATATCGTCAAGTAAAATACTTTTCACACGTGATTCATTTAGTTAGTGAAGTAGTAGCAACTGTTCGACTTGGTTCAAATCCATTTATTTTAATGGCTAAAACGTTTCCCGCTGGAACATTGAGTGGAGCTCCAAAATTTAAGGCCATGCAATTGATTAATCAATATGAAAAAACACCACGTTCTTTTTATGGAGGAGCTATAGGATTCATGGGATTTGACGGCACATGCAATCAAGCCATAATGATTAGAAGCTTCTTGTGTAGAAAGAATAAACTCTTTTATCAAGCAGGTGCAGGTATTGTAGCTTCAAGTGTTCCAGAGAATGAATTGCAAGAAGTAAATAACAAACTTGGCGCATTAAAAAGAGCCATTAAATATGCATCAGAGCTAAATAAAATTTCATCCTAACCGTTTTAATTTACCACATTGAAAAAATTACTTGTCTTTGATAATTACGATTCCTTCACCTATAATTTGGTCCATATGGTAGAACATATCTTGAACCAAAAGGTGGATGTATTCAGGAATGATGAAATCTCATTGGAAGATGTCGGCCAATATGAAAATATTTTATTATCTCCCGGTCCGGGTATTCCAAAAGAAGCAGGTATACTTCTCCCGCTCATTCAACACTATGCTCCATCACGCTCTATATTTGGTGTTTGTCTAGGTCACCAAGCCATTGGTGAAGCTTTTGGTTCTGCTCTAACTAACCTGACAGAAGTATATCATGGGTTAGCGAAAGAAATAAAGCTGTTAGATGGAT
>CANKGM010000259.1 GCA_947481355.1 Chitinophagaceae bacterium | reverse complement strand
CATTATGTCTTGCATTCATATACGTTAATAAATATCGATTCGAATTTGTGGCTCCACGGTAAATGGCTTTGATACCATCTTCGTATCCAGACACATCATCTAAATTTCCTGCAATAAAGAACGTAGGGACTTTCAACCCTTTTAATCCTTCTCCATCCCACACACCTCGTTGCATTCCCCATGGGGCAAAGGCAACAACAGCTTTTATTCTGGCATCATGTGATGCATTAAATTCGGGATTATTGGTAATGCGTGATTTTATGGCATGACTTCCTCCAGAAAGTTGCGCAAACATGGTGTCTAATTTTTTGCTATAGCCTGCACCAGCAGCATTCAATACACCATAGCCTCCCATTGAGTATCCAATGATACCGGTATTGTTTGCATCTACAATTCCGGATAAGAGATGCTTGCTGGCCGATTCACTCCATGTTGCCACTTGGTTTAATACAAATAGGATGTCTTTGGCTCGGTTAAGTAATGTACTGTGAAAGCCGGCACGATCGCTATAGGTCGATTCTGTATGTCCAATGGCGACGACTACATATCCTTTTGATGCGAGATTTTCAGTAAGGTAAGTTAATAAAAGTCTTGACCCGGGATAGCCATGTGATACTATGATCAAAGGAGACTTGCCAATAGATTGATTCGGTTTAGCATTGCGAACGGCTCTTCCTAAAAATGAATATGGAATGAATGGCCTAGCTGTATCGTTATAAAGCCCTAGCGTTTCATGATAGGTTACTACTTGTTTTTTCCCTTCTTTAATTTGAGCAGGGTACCAGATTTCTAATGTTAAATGCCTGTCATATAATGGATCAACTCCTCCTACAGAATGCAATACATCAATTTGATTTTTATTAGTTACTTCAACTGTTTGTACACCAACAGCATAAGTTCCTCTAGGAGATAACTCAGGTGCATCTGGAAGTGCGTCTCCATTAATAAATGTTGAATTTCTACTTTGAGCTATTACATGATTAATATCACACAATTGAAAAATAACTAAAGTAATTACAGATAACTGTATGCGAAAAATAAATGATTTCATGGTACTATTTAATATTTTATGAATTACACTTTTATGAAAACGCCTTTTTTGTAAAGCATCCAACAAGGTATGGATACAATACTAACAAATAATAATGCATACATCCATGAAACTAGTTCAGGAATCATGCCCAATGAAGTAAAGCAATTGAAGAAATGCATGTTGAGTGTGTTACCTCCTATGTTCAAGCTGTAAAAAATCAAAGCCAATACATCTCCCAATACGTAGGCGCTAATGGCGTTGACTCCAAACACTACTCCAATTTTTGAGTACATGCTATATGGTAGTACATCGAATACGAAATACATCGAAGCAAATATCAGGCAGGCGAAGCCTGCAGTGACTAGCACAAAACTACTTGACCATATGTTTTCATTTACAGGAAAAGATAGTCCAAGAAAATATCCAAGTATAGACATTATAACTCCAATGAGCATAAGGTAATTCAATCGAAGGTTAACTGATATTTCAGATCTTATAATTCTTCCTATAATCACTCCCAATAATGTTGTACAACAAGTGGGTATGATACTTAAAATACCTTCTGGGTCCCAGGTTACTTGCCACATTTTTCCAGGCAGATACAGAGAGTCAATATAGGCTGCAATATTTTTTCCTGGCTCAATCATCACTTTCCCTTCGCCAGGATATGGGATGCCCATCATGATATACCAATAGGCGAGCAATAGCGTGATGACAATAACTAATTGCTGTTTCCAACTTGTATGAAGTGCTATGATTGAACATATGAAAAAGACAATGGCAATTCGATGCAACGTTCCTGTCCACCGAATATCTGAGAAATTAAATGTTGGCATTAGATTTAGAAACATGCCAATGAGAAATATCTTTAATGCCCGCCAAGCAATTTTTTTGTAAAGGGCTGATTTTTCATTAGATACTTTATTGGAGTAGGCAAAATGGATAGATACTCCAATGATGAAAAGAAAAAAGGGGGCAACATGATCAGTAAAGCTAAGTGCATTCCATTTGGAATGCCGTAGCGTGTGAAACACAAATTCTTCGTTGCCAGGAAAATTAACCATAATCATGGCAGCAACCGTGAATCCCCTAAATGCGTCGAGTGATGTTAGTCGTTTTTGCATCTTTTCACCTGTTAAAATCAATTAAAATCGAGATGATTATCCTTACCGTAAATATATGACCAATACTGTTTAAACGGTCACTATAAGATTATTCTTCGAATAGAAATTATACATGGAATTAAAATCGAGTATGCAATAAAGAATGGGATGATGTAATGAATCCATCCGGCCGCTAAAAGTACCGCCATGATGAGAAGTTGAAACCCTAACCCATAAAATGACACCAAGGTCATAAACCACTTAGGGAGAATAGGACCTTTAGATGCAATAGGATCGAGTTTGTAGATGAGGCTGTCAAAGGGCCTGTATAATATTCTATACACTTTAAATAAGAAATTAACTGTTTGTTGTTTCTCGTCGATATAGGCAACAGGCACGAAAGTCTCAAATATTTGACTTGTAATCTCTCCTTCTGTACTGTGCCTCAAAATCACGTAATAGTAATTGTATACTGTTCCTTGAGTTTGTATGCAGACAAATGCTAGCAATCCCCATAATATGGAGTAATGAGTAATCCATGAAAAAGTTAAACATAAGAGTAGGTTCAACAGACTATCAAATATGGAATCAAGATATCTTCCGGTAAATGATGGTTGTGCTTTAGCTCTTGCTAGTTGACCATCTGCTGCATCCAGAATTGATTTTAAAATCAGAAAAAATCCTGCAGCCCAATAATGAGCTGTTGCTATGCAAAAAATTGCCATCAATCCAGAAGCCCCAAATAGAAAAGTAAGATGAATCGCCGTGACTTTGGTTGTCTTTAATTTTTCAGCAATTAGATTAGCCATAGGCCTTCCATAATCGGAAACATCAATGAACTTATTTTCTGAGGTCAGTTTATACATGAAGCGAAATATAGAAAGAGGGATAGGATTTTTTAGTCCTAGCCAGTTATTTTAAACGGCATTTTATTGAATAGCAGAAAAGAGTAATGAGGAAAGTCTATTCGACAATCGTATTTCGTTTTAATGCCGTTGAATCAAATACTTCGGTAAATGTAATATTGATTTGACTATGTTCAATATTATGTTGAACCCCATAATGAAAGGTGGGGGATAACTTTTAATAAGTTTGAGTTAATATCTTTTTACTTTTCAAGTACAAACTAACTTTATGCAACGTAGTGATTTTTTGAAAAGAACATTCATGGCTGCAGGTGGCCTAACTGCAGGGACAATAGTAAGTAACAAAGTTCAGGCTCATGTTCAATCTAGTATTGATCTTGGAGAACCTGATATTTCCTTGGATGCCTTGAATATTTTTGAATTAGAGCAACTTGCAAAGGAGCGTTTACCTCAAATGGCATATGATTATTATCGAAGTGGTGCATGGGATGAAACTACGTTGAAGGCAAATAGAGAAGCCTATG
>CANKGM010000258.1 GCA_947481355.1 Chitinophagaceae bacterium | reverse complement strand
TTACTGAGACGTCAATAAAAAAAGAGTTAGGCATGGAGCTATATAGTATGATGAAGCGCATTCAACAATTGAAGACAGGTAACGGTGAAATACAGACTCGAATTCCTTTTGAATTTTCCATTCATTAATATGTAGTTTTGTTCTCAACTTATCTACATATTCTTTACTCAATACATGAATCAAGATAAAAACAAGTCCTATAATCAATTTGTCGCAATGCTTGCTATTGCAAAGGCGAGTTTGCGTTCAATTTTCAGAAGCCCATCTGCGGTTATATTTAGCTTTTTGTTTCCTATTATTTTTATCTTGGTTTTCGGTTTTTTGAGTTCTACTGCACCCGTCATTAGAATGGTATTTGCTCCGGCATCGTCAACCCAAAACACACTGTATAAAAAATTAATTGAAGGGAATAACTTAAAAATTCTTACTCAATCTGAGCAAAAGTCCATGCAAGATCTTGAGAAGGGTCATATTACTGCAATTGTCAATATCAAGGAGCTAAGTCCTGTTTCATATCCAAGATATACTATTGAGCTTACAACATCAACCGCGGCAGTTGATAGAATTGGAATTTTACAGTCCATCATTCAAAAAGCCATTGGAGAAGTTGACAGAGATAGTATCTCTGGAAAGCAGACCTATGCTTTCATTCAAAAAACTACGTTGCCTGGACGAATCTATAGGACTATTGATTTTATACTACCAGGTCAACTTGGCTTTTCATTGTTAAGTGCTGGAGTCTTTGGTGTTGCTTTTGTGTTTTTTAATTTACGTCAAACGTTGGTGTTAAAGCGTTTTTTTGCTACCCCTATTCGAAAATCGTTTATTGTTTTTGGTGAAGGGTTGGGTAGAATTATTTTTCAACTAATCACGGCGATAGTCATTTTAGGTATTGGTTATTTTGCTTTTAATTTTACGTTAGTTAATGGATGGACAACCTTTGCAGAATTGTTAGTTCTTAGTTTAATTGGGTTACTCGTCTTCATGGGGTTCGGATTTATTGTAAGTGGATTGGCAAATAGTGAAAGTGCGATACCTCCATTTGCAAATCTTGTAACGTTGCCACAATTTTTACTTGCCGGTACATTTTTTCAAGTGGATAATTTTCCGATATGGCTTCAGCCTATATGCCGCATATTACCTCTTACATATTTGAATGAGGCTATGAGGAATGTAGCTTTCGAAGGTGCACATCTGTCAGATTGTTTGCCTCAATTGAAATATCTTTTAATTTGGGGTATTTGTCTTTATGCCATTGCTATTAAAGTGTTTAAATGGGAATAATGAGAAGAAAGCTTAAGCCATTGTTCATTGTGTTTTTTTTACTGAGTCTAGTTATGGTTTTTCTTTCACTGCTGTTTCCATCAGAAGTGGTTACTTCAAAATGGGTAATGATTGGAACACAGAAAAAAGATGTAATGACCAAATTGAATAATCTGAATGATTGGTCTGCCTGGAATGATATTTTGATACAACAAGGAAATATTAAGATTTATAAAAAAGATTCTATACTTAATAAAGGAGATTCAATCATTTGGGGAGAACCACAACAAGCGGTGAATCTAATTCGTTTTAATTCTATTCATGCGGATGGTTTGGAAATGGATATTCAACTAGCAGGTAACCGCCCTGTACATTCTGGCATAAACCTTTCTGTCCAAAAAGACTCAGTATTAATGTCCTGGTATATAATTGAAAAATTAAGATGGTATCCTTGGGAAAAAATCTATGGCATGATGGCTGCAGATATGAAAGGGCCAGCACTTCAACATAGCTTAATGATGTTTAAAGAGCAATTGGATAATTAGTTTTTGTGTATAAACAGTTTTAGATTCCTCATCATCCCATTCCATTTCGTTCTTTTAATAGCAGATTGCTTGAAAATGGAATTGAATTTTTCCTGCTCAAGATTAATCCAGTCTTCGATTGAAAAACTAATAACCTCCTGTAAGGGAGTTAATTCCGTATGTTTCGTTGGGGTGCTGAAGGTATTCCAAGGACATACATCTTGACAAATATCACAACCAAAAACCCAATTTTGTGCATTTTGCTCTAGTTGTGCTGGAAGAGCAGGTGACTTTAATTCAATCGTAAAGTATGATATGCATTTAGATGCATCTATTACCTTGTTGGGTAAAATGGCTTCTGTTGGACAAGACTCAACGCATTTGTTACAGCTTCCACAATAGTCTTTGGGATACGGTAAATCTGCTATTAGCTCTAGGTCTGTAATGAGTGTAGCGATAAAGAAGAAGGAGCCCATTTTTTTGTTGATTAGATTTCCATTGCGTCCAATCCATCCTAAACCGCTTTTTTGTGCCCACGCCCTTTCAAGCACTGGAGCTGAATCCACGAAGCCTCTTCCTTGAATGTCACCAATAACTTCTCTTGCCTTATACAGAAATTCGTGTAATTTATTGCGTATGATTTCGTGGTAATCTTTCCCATACGCATATTTTGCTATTTGGGGATTTCCAGCTTGTTGAACTTCAGTGGGGTAGTAGTTGAATAGAAGTGTAATCACTGATTTTGCACCAGGAACCAATTTAGTAGGATCAACTCGCATGTCGAAGTGATTTTCCATATAATGCATTTCGCCATGGTGCTTGTTCATTAGCCATTTCTCCAAACGCTTTGCATCTTCATCAAGTGACACCGGAATAGCAATTCCACATTGATCAAATCCAATAGATTCCGCAATCAGTTTTATTTTTTCGGTGTTGTATTGCTTTGTTTGATTCATTACTACTTCATCTTATTCAATAGCCTGATTTATGCTTTTCTTGATAGTAGAATAAACTTCTCTTTTCTCTGTGCTGAGTAAGTTCTTAGATAAAATTATCGCTACATATTTCTTTTCCATATCAATCCAGGGCCACGCGCCAAACAATCCAGGGCAAGAGAATACTACACCTTGATTGCCTGCATTTTTTTCTTCAATCCAGTTGCCCATTGCATATTGAAACCCCTTTGCTACTTCGGGTATATTTCTAATTATAGCATCTGGAAATTGATTAGTAAGTATATCTGCTACAGATTTTTCACTTAATATTCTTTTACCGTTAAACGTGCCTTTATTAAGAATCATTTGCATAAAATTTATATAATCAAATGCACTTGATACTGCTCCACCTGAAGGGTTTGTCAGTTCACTTTCCCCAGAAAAACTGGTTGAACGCATTCCTAAAGGTTTAAATAGTTTTTCAAATGCAATTCTTTCAAATGATTTTTTACTAACGATTTCCAGTACTCTTCCAGCAATGTTTAATCCTATGCCATTATAGGAGAAATGAGTGCCAGGATTGTCTAAAATGGATTTTTTTGTAATAAAATAATTTACTTCTTCTTCTAGGTTTTGAAATTTTCCTTTTTGGATAATTTTGAGGACACCTAAAGCATCTCCCTCAATACCTGTTGTATGCGTAAGACAATTTCGAATTGTAATATACCCTTTCATGTACTTTTCGAATAGAGGGATGTATTTACTTACTGGATCATCAAGTTGAATTTTTCCTTCATCCACATAAATCATTACTA
>CANKGM010000257.1 GCA_947481355.1 Chitinophagaceae bacterium | reverse complement strand
CTGACTGAACGCTGTATTACGCAAAAAGAATAATTCACTGTGATAATTAAGAATCATCTTTGATATAGGATCATCAGGTGACAACACTTCACAAAAAACAAGGTATAATGGTCCTAGTAAAACATCAGGAGCCGTAACAGTTCCATGAGACGCGAATGTTTCAGGAATGAGGTGAAGTGACCTTGGACCAACCGCTTCAGTCCATGGTGGAACAGTTGGACACCATGTACCATCTCCAATGGGAACTACTGGTGAATTTGCCATGCTGTTTTCTAGCGAGATGAGAATATCTTTTTTCCATGCTGCAGCTTCTTCTTTCAATCGGGCTGATTCAATTGGATTTATTTCCTGCAATATTTCTGCCATTCTGCTTATACCTAAGTATGCATAGGCATTTAACATGTATTGATGAAAAGG
Source organism: Chitinophagaceae bacterium (assembly GCA_947481355.1). Lineage (GTDB taxonomy): Bacteria > Bacteroidota > Bacteroidia > Chitinophagales > Chitinophagaceae > Pollutibacter. The sequence goes on along the minus strand of CANKGM010000257.1, from coordinate 3,122 downwards.
GTCCTCAGGATCGGCAACCTTGCCGGCTATCATTCCATATCCTTTTCGATTGAACTCATCCTTTTTATTATCGGCTCGCCATCTCAAAAGATAGTTACATGACTTTAATAATTTTGATTCGATTGAAGCTATCCATGCTTTATCTTTTGTATAGCGATAGTATTCACCAATGCTCCACAATGCAGCACCCGTCTCTACCATGTATCCTCCGAAATTTTGAATCATTCCATCGTCATGCTGTTTATCAAGAAAAAACGTTAGCGACCTTTTGGCCAGATCACTCAAGCCCATCGAATTATAAAACTGTATTATTGGTGAACTTTCGGTTCCAATTGGTGAATACACGCCAATGTCTGGCGCTAGTGTTCCATTGGGTTCATTACCGTAAGTTATCAAATCAAGATGCAATAAACCAGCTTGAATCATCTCATTTATCCGTGGCTCAGGAACATGAATGGTTGCTGCGTTTGAGAGTTTTGATTTCCAAAATGCTTTACACTCCTTTAATCTTGAATCAAAAAATTGTTGCGCAATTGTAGTTGCACGGTCATTCGAAACTGGAGAGTGAGGAACATAAAATTCAAATAAAGCCTTTTCGTGTGGAGGAATTAATACAGCAATCTCCTCATCACTTAATGGTTGTCCATTTAGTCTTGAAATGGCAAATGTTTTACCAGATGAAAAAGTTGAGAATCCTGTATTACGATCTAGCGTGTAGCCCTTTTTAGCATCCCACCAATGACCGCCTGGCCTAACTGTCTTAAACCAAGCATACCGTGGAACAGAAGAAGTATTGATGGCTTCACATCTATAATACAAAACGGTAGACTCCTGCTTATTCATCTCTACCTCAACTTTTGGTTTTACTCGCTCTTGCTGTTCTGCAGTTAACATATGCCCTGAACTAAGTAAATCGGCTACTGCATAATTTGTCCCGATTTCAGTCTTAGAATTTAGAGGTGTGTGCTCAAGAGAAACGAATGAAGTAGATCGATATTCAATATCCTCATCAATTAGCGTTGTATGAAGAATTGGAAGCACTCCTTCCTCTAGACGACGTGTTGTACTTACCACAACACCTTCTCCCCGGCCAACCATATAACCATATTCAGCTGCATCATTTTCAAATTCAGTTAACTCCACTCCAGATGAAGCATTTCTAGGTCTAATAAGATTGATCTCATTTCGTGCATCTGTTCGGTTATCAGTTAGTTCAAAAATGTGTATGTCACGACTTATACCTAACCATGTTGGACAAGACTGATTGCGCGTAATCAAAGCAGCAGCATCAAAACTCTCTTCCGCCTGCTCGTCAATTTGCTGATACTTTGTTTTCAATCCAAGAAGACTAATCCCAGCTACTATCTGCCTGTAGCTACGTATATCTTCATTCGATGTAACGACCACATGATATTCAGGAATGTATATGGGATATTGTTTATTTATATCCCTAAGAAAAAATGTAAATGAATTTTTATTGGTTCTAACGGTAACGCGAGTTGAATTTGAACCAGGATTGGTGTGAGCATCTGTGATCGCCAATTCAAGACGAACGTCATCTACTTTTTTAAATTCAAACCCACTACCATTTATGTTTGCCCCCTTTACAGCGTTTAGTTTTAGGAGTTTTCCATTGCTCACTTCTATGGATCCTTTTAGTTGACTTTCATTCCAAAGAATAACAATTTTCTGATTTGGATTAGAATGAAGTGATTGAGAAAGCCCATTCAATGTGCTAATGATACAAAAACAGATTACAATTAGAAAAGACTTCCATTTAACCATATGTCAAGATTAATCCTAGCTTTTATTACACAACCGTTGTTGCCAATTCAATAAAAGACTGAGTTATTCTAAAGATATGTATTTCTGATAAATTGATTTTGTAACAAGCATTGAATAGAAAAAAACATTTTACTTCATTCAATCACTGGCTTGTAATTTACCTGTTTCTTTTTTTAAAGCCAATGTCAAATAGTCGATTATTTTCATAATCAAAATTTAGTAAAATCAAAATTCAATTTTATAACCTAATATTAAAGAAATGGGCAGCACAAGTGCTGCCCATTTCTTTAATACCTTATTTTATAGAGTAAAATTCTTTTTTGAAATTTTATTGTGGTAGTAATACTTTATCAATTACATGTACAACTCCATTTCTAGCCATGATATTTGCAGCAGTGATGTTAGATGCTGTTGCATTAGCCAAACCTTTTACAGTTGCACCAGATCCACTGATTCCAATTGTAACTGTTTGTCCATTTGCTGTGGCAGGTGTTGCATCATTCGTTAGATCAGATGAAAAAACTCGACCACCAACTACATGATAAGTTAGAATAGAAGCAAGTACATCTGGATCAGCTGCATTAATATCATCAATTGTAGCAAAGCCTGCATCGATGAATGCGCTATTTGTTGGAGCAAATAGAGTGAAAGGTCCAGCAGAAGTTAAAACCCCTGCAACATTTGTAGCACCTGTACTTGCTCTTAATACTGCAGCAACAAGATAACTAAAATCTGGATTTGCTTGAGCTACTTCTACTAAATTACCTGAAGCTGGAATCAATGCTTGAGACAGCAAATGAATTACTCCATTACTAGCTTCTATATCAGCTTGGATAACACTAATTCCATTTACAAATACACCAGATGAATTACTCGTAACAAAAACTGAATCTCCACCTGCTGTTATGACCTTAGCATTAGGTCCTGCAGGCACATCAGCAGCCATTACTTGAGCTGGCAATACATGATACAATAAAAGAGATTGTAACTCTAATTCGGTTTTAGATTCAATGGTACTTGATGTGATTCCAGATTGAATGAATGCATCATCAGTCGGAGCAAACACCGTAAAGGGACCAGCACCATCTAAAGTTGCTGCAAGCTTTGCTTTTACAACTGCAGATTCTAATAAAGATAGGGCGGATGTAGCTACAACCTGAGATGTAATACTTCCTGGAGGTAATAATACTTTATCAATTACATGTACAACTCCATTTGTTGCCATAATATTTGCTGCAGTTATGTTAGATTCGGTTTCATTAGCTTTTCCTTTTACGGTTGCACCAGATGAACTAACTCCTATTGTAACTTTAGCTCCGTTTGCTGTGGCAGGCGTT
>CANKGM010000256.1 GCA_947481355.1 Chitinophagaceae bacterium | reverse complement strand
TAGAATGCAAAAAATGTTATACGACAAATATTCACCTAAAATGTATAGTGTCTGTCTACGTTATGCTGGAAATGAAGAAGATGCCAAAGACATACTTCAAGATGGATTCATAAAGGTATTCACCAACATCTCTAAGTTCAAATCGCTTGGGTCATTTGAAGGATGGATAAGAAGAATAATTGTAAATACCGCCATTGAGCAATTTAGAAAAAAGAATAAGCTATACTCATTAAGCGATGCAACAACAGAGGACAAAATCGAAAGTGATGACGCTCCAATATTCAATCAACTTGAAACCAAAGAATTGCTAAATCTCATTCAAAGCTTACCCAGCGGATATAGATCAGTCTTTAACCTGTATGCTATTGAAGGATATACCCATAAAGAAATTGCAGAATTAATGGATATATCGGAAGGAACAAGCAAATCACAATACTCAAGAGCTAAGGCATTATTACAGGACAAAATAAAACACCATAACCATCAAAAATAACGTTATAATGGAATGGAGAAATAACATCAAGAAGTTTGAAAGTCCTGCTTATGAAGAAAGTTGGAATGAAATAGAAAAAAATATTGCCAAAGAAGTTACTTCCATGTATAATTTTGAAGTCACTCCACCTGAATCCTGCTGGGAATCAATTTCAGAAAGGTTAAACCAAAAAAATAAAAAACAGTCGATTCCAGTTCGCATGAGGTATGCTGCCATCTTTATTGGCATACTACTGATATCCGCTGCAACAATAAATACCTCGTTTAGAGATTCCATCTTTAACGCATTAAACGGTGCAAATATCAAGGCCGCACTTCCCAATGCTACCCACTACTTGAATCAAACTAATTCAAAAGACACTTCAGCAGAGCAAAAAATAAAACACCAAGACTCAACCCCTTCTACCCCAAAGTAAATTTGCTTTAAATCCAACACAATGAGAGTAAAGAAATTCATCTCGCCAAAACCATATATCTACAACACAAGAATCACTATACAGATCGGAGATATTAATTACGGCGGACATGTTGGGAATGAGCGTTATTTGCTTTTTGCACAAGAAACCAGAATGCGGTTTCTCAAAACATTAGGACTTAGCGAAGTAAATTTTGGACCATACGGCCTAATTCTTGCAGAAGCTGGAATTGAATATTTAGCAGAGCTGTTCCAAGGAGATGAAATCATTATATCAATAGCGATAGATAACATCACGAGGGCCGCCTTTGACTGCTACTATTGTATTGAAAAAAAACAAGGAGAAAAACCAATTGTTTCAGCATATATTAAAACAAGTATGATTTGCTACGACTATGCCGAAAGAAAAGTAAAATCGATACCAGAAGACATACGTCAAAAACTAACCGAGCTCAATCATACAGCCTAATTAGATTTCATTCCAAATTTCCCAGGAGGCCTCAGCTTGATCAACAAGCATTTCAGATCCATTTTCTATTGCAGCACCCATTTTTTCGCCTAAGGCTAAGAATGTTGTTTTAGGAGGATTATATACTAAATCAAATAAATAATGCGAGGCCGTGAGAAATTGATAAGGAATAGCTGGACATTCCTCTATATTAGGGAACATACCTAATGGTGATGTATTAACAATAAGGGTATGAGTAGACAACAGCGCTTCATCAATTTCTTCATACGTAATTGTTTCGGCTGTTTTCCTTCTACTAACCTTAATATATGAGATTCCAAGTTTATGCAGTACATATTGAACTGCCTTAGAAGACCCACCTGTGCCAAGTATCACTGCGCGGGTATGATGCGGCTTTAATTTTTTCTTAAGTGATTTTTCAAAACCAATTACATCCGTGTTATATCCAACAAGCTTTCCTTGTGATATTTTGATGCAATTGCATGCGCCAATAGCTTCAACTACAGGGCTCAATTCGCTCAAGTATGGTATTACTTTCTCCTTATAAGGAATCGTCACGTTCAATCCTACTAGCGCCTGATGTTCAGCTAACAAACCTGTTAGCGCTGAAATATCTGCGATTGGATATAATTCATATGATGCATCCGTGACGGACTCGTTAAGGAATTTTTCCGTGAAGTATTTTTTTGAAAATGAATGTGATAGCGGAAATCCAATCAGGCCATATTTTTTCATCCCTATGTATTTCACTTATCTAGGAAAAGACTGAATGTATCCCCTCGCAAACCAACACGCATGGCTTCAAGTGCAATCACTTCGGTTGGAGATATGTTTCCTAAATTAACATTAGCACCAAGCAGTTGGATAAAATAGAGTTGTTGTGCTTTTTGAGGAGCTTCCCAAAGTATTTTTTCTCCCGGTATTTGAGTTAAAATCTCTTGTACTAATCCTTCACGTACTTCCCCACTACCTCTATAAATCCCTACATTTCCTGCCTCTCGTGCTTCAGCGATAACATAAGTTGAACCAGCATTCAATTCAGCGCGCATTAATTCAATCCATTTATAAGGCGGTATGATATGTTCTGCATCCTTACTACCTACCTCGCTTAATACGGTTGCAAACGCTGCAATCTTTTCAATGAATCCACATTTTTCAGCATGTGGAATAGTAATTGAACCATCACTTACTTCAATGTAATTGATCTTATAATCTTTACAAAGTGCCACATAATCATCAAATTGATTCCTAATCAAAAAGGCCTCGAAAAGGGTTCCACCAAAATAAACTGGAATATTAGCAGCTTGATATACCTCAATTTTTTCTCTCAATTTTGGAGTAACAAAAGAGGTCCCAAACCCAAGTTTAATCATGTCGACATGGGGAATAGCATTTTCAACAAACAACTTTGCTTGCTCAAGGCTGAGCCCTGTATCCATGACCATGTTAACACCTTCTTTTCTCGGTTTGGTGTTTCGAACTGGCATTTGAGTTAAGCTGAAATTCATTGGTATTCTTTAATTATGTGCAAAAATACGAAAGAGGGGATGAATTGCCATCAACTAAATTGAGGCGGTTAAGAATCTTTCTTTCGCTTATACTTTATGATAAGTTCAACAACTTGAGGATATTTTATAGATGAAGGATAAAGTTTGAGAAAATGTTTTAAAAATTTGGAGTCCTTTATAAGGGCCTCTTCCAATACCTTAAACCCATCCTTTAGCTTTCCTTGTGCAATTAAAACAGCACTGGCATAGAATAAGAATGCCGGTTTTTCTCCTGCTTTAATCTGCGCAACTTGAATCTGTCTTTCTGCTTCTGCAAATTGACCATTTTCAAACAACGTGCGTATCAACGCTTCCCAACCCTTAATACTTTTGGGTTTGATTTGAACTAAAGACAAGAAAAAATGAACAGCCTCCTTCCCCTTACCAACTTTAACTAGACACTCCCCCATAGCAAGATTAGCATCCGGTTGCTGCTGTTTAAAGCGAAGTGCCATTTCCAAATACTTTATCGCTTGATTATATTTTTCATCAAGCATATAGGCCTTAGCAATCTTTTCAAAAAGTTGAGGATTTTCTGGATTTAAGTGAGACGCTTGTCGATAATAAAATCGTGCTTGGGCATAATTTTTAATTTTCTCATCACAATACCCAATGGCTGGATAAAT
>CANKGM010000255.1 GCA_947481355.1 Chitinophagaceae bacterium | reverse complement strand
TTCCTTTCGACGTTTCATAACCCTCTAATTTTTCACTAAACTCTACTATGGTTTCTGAATAAGGGTAAAGTCCATAATGCTTTGCGTGACAAGCATAGTATAATAACATTCCATGTAATCTTAAACAAGGCATCCCATAACTTATGCCTTCTTCTGCTTCTGGTGCAGCTGCACATAAAATCGTGCGAAGTTCTTCAAATCCTTCTCTGACTTCCTTTGGAACCTTACGGATGTATTCATTTACGCTAGTAATCTTTACATCTTTCATAATCAATGATTATAGTACTTCAACCAATTGAATTTTATTGCCGCATGTATCATCTAAAATAGCAATTTTTGCGCTTCCCATCGTGGTTGGTCTCATGCTGAATTCTACATTCAACTCCCTTAGTCGCTCGTACTCATAATCCAAGTTATTCACCTCAAAGGATGTCCACGGTATGCCCGCTTCATATAATGCTTGTTGGTATACTTCAGCGGGTTCAAAGGCAATAGGCTCTAGTAATAATTCCACTCCGGCTTGATCATCTTTGGAAACGACCGTCAACCAGGTATTTTCTCCCATTGGAATTTCTGTTTGTTTAATGAAGCCCAAAACCTCTGTATAGAATGCTAAAGCTTGTTCTTGGTCGTCAACTAAAACAGATGTTATTTTTATTTTCATGAATCAAATGTGTATGGTAAAAATATAGCCGGACAGCGTCTAAGATAGTAAGCTTGATTTAAAATGAACTGCTAACGAATCCTACGTACACACCATCCTCCCTATGTTCAATGGGGTATGTCTTCATATGATATCCTTCTCCCGTTATATTATAGCCGTTCTTTAACGCGAACTTGAATCGGTGAAGCGGACAAACCGCATTACCCTGTAGGTCAATATATCCCATCACCATTTTTGCGCCAGCATGTGGACACTTGGATTGAAATGCATAAAGTATGTCCTTGAATTTTGCAATGCAAATTGTTTTTTCTGCAACCTCGGCCTGTATGATATCGTAGCTGCCAAATCCCAACGCTTCAATGGAATCCGCTACAAAATGCCATGTGTATTCCTTAAGCGCCATAATCGTATTGCTGAAATCCTTTTTTGTATGGGTAGCGTTTTACATAGCATTCTCTGATCATGGCGAGCATGGTAGTGCGTAACGTATCTATTGCTCTTCGTTCAACTGCTGAAATGAAAACACAATTTCCAACCGTTTCATTCTCCCATCTTTTTCTTAGGTCATCGAGAAGTCCTGCTTTCACATCAGGCTCAAGCCATTGGTCAAAACTCTGTTCTTCATACAAATCCATTTTATTGAAAACAGTAATCATGGGTTTGTCTGCACAACCAAGTTCTGCTAAGGTTGTATTCACCACCTTCATTTGGTCTTCATATTGTGGATGTGAAATATCAACAACATGCATGAGGATATCACTTTCTTTTACTTCGTCTAGCGTGCTCTTGAAACTTTCAATGAGGTGATGGGGTAGTTTGCGAATGAATCCTACCGTATCACTCAATAGGAATGGGGTATTCTCAAAAACTAATTTTCGTGTAGTGGTATCAAGTGTGGCAAATAATTTATTTTCTGCAAGCACTTCGCTCTTGCTTAATAAATTCATTAGGGTTGATTTGCCCACATTGGTGTATCCCACTAACGCAACACGAATAAATTCACCACGTTCTTTTCGTTGTGTATATGCTTGTTTCTCTATCTCGAGTAATCTTTTTCTAAGTAAGGTGATTTTTTCCCGGACGATTCGTCGGTCGGTTTCAATCTCCGTTTCTCCAGGTCCTCTTGTTCCAATACCTCCACCCAATCGTTCAAGGTGTTTCCACATGCCACGTAGTCTGGGTAGTATATATTGATATTGTGCTAACTCTACTTGTGCTTTTGCTTGTGCCGTTTTAGCCCTACGTGCGAAAATATCTAGGATCAAATCACTTCGGTCTATTGTTTTTATGCCAACAGCTTCCTGAATATTTCCGATTTGTGATCCTGAAAGTTCATCGTCGAATATCAATAAGCCGATGTTTCTTCCTGATGCATATTTCTTTATTTCCTCTAGTTTTCCTTTACCAATATACGTTCTACTGTCTGGGTGTTGAAGGCGTTGCACTATTTTTTTATCGGTAACAGCACCAGCTGTTTCGGCTAGAAAAGCAAGCTCAGCCATATAATCAGCCACTTGCTGCTCAGTTTGGTTATTATGGATAACGCCAACTAGAATGGCATTTTCAGAATGTTCGAAGAGGTTTTGTTTGTCTAGCAATTTTTATGAAGTTGACCTAGGTAATCTGATTTGTTATCTCTTTCAATTTGAATAAAAGGAAATGCTTTTCAGCGTAAAGTAATAATCGAAAAGGGGCAAAGGCACAAAGTGTAAATTATTCAGTCTTGAGCGTCAAGCGAAAAGCGTCCAGCGATTTCTTCAACTTCTTCAACCTTCCTAAACCTCAACTATAGTCCACTCAACGTCAACCCAATTGAAAACGGCCTAACCTTTGGACCAAAACCCGTTTTGAAAAGATCGGTTAGGGTATAGCTTCCAAACACGCTTAAGTTGCCATATCCAATTCGGGCAATAGCAGCTAGACGAGTTCCGTTCATGTTACGCTTATCTCTTGTTTTGAGGAAATAGCCGCCTCGGCTATTCGCGTCAAGGTCTATTTTAGATTTAATTTTTGCGTCCATATTTGTACCGATCTTAGCACCGATAGCAAATTTCCATCCTGAGTTCATATCAGTAGGATTGCTAGAATAGCGAAATTCAAGTGGAACTTCAAGATATCCAGTAGCTAACTTATTTCGTTTGTATTTGATCACTGAATCTGTAGTGAAGGTTACTCCAGTTTTATTACCAAGGTCAACTGTAGTTTTATTGAAGTTGATATTATCTGTTCCTATACCTGGACCAATAGCTACACTCAATTTGGGATTGGACTTGATTGGGAAATCAAACATCACGTATGCATTGAAGGTTTTTGAAAACCCTTTTGTTTGAATAGTTCCTTTATCGCCCCAGCCTGCATAACCTATTTGTAAAAGTAGATGGTCGGAAGCTCGCTTAGACAAATCAACTTTACTCCAATCTGTTTTGGTGGATTTTTCTTTTTTCTCTTGGGCAACGATTCCAAGTGTGCAGCAGGTCAACATGATTACAAAAATAGACTTCATACGTAAGTTTAAGGTATCAAAAGTATCGCCTCAAGGCTTAACAAAAGGTTAAGATTGAGGTCAGCAAAGGTAGTACTCTTGAGCGGTTTTTTATAATTTGGAAATCCCTCACATTTAAGGCGCAAAACCTGCTAAAAATACTCATGTGTGGTATAATTTGCTGCATGTGTTGAGTTTACCATTGCATGGTGGGGAACAACTTCCACGCTTTCGCAAATGATACTCTAATTGGGGAATCATTAGAAAACACTTCAATGTTGGTTGCATCTGCTAACGTAGGGTATACCATTTGGGTGATGCACTGACGACCATTGACAAATACCTCAAGGGTTGATTTATCAAGAAATACTCGAACGTGTGCTTTTTCACCTTTTTTTAATTCAAAGGGTGCTTCCT